>NZ_JASCPA010000035.1:0-49535 GCF_029959715.1 Pseudomonas sp. PS02288
GGTGCGCCATGCGCACCGCGAGTGGCCTGACGGGCATCCGTCGGTGCGCACGGCGCACCCTACGGCAGAAGCACAACCCTCTCGCCGCTGATAAAGCGCCTGCCCGGCAACCGCCTCGGTCGAAGCCTCCGCGCGGGCGCCGCTGGCGACAGCGACGCCGCCTGAATCGTAGGGTGCGCCATGCGCACCGCGAGCGACCTGATGGGCATCCGTCGGTGCGCACGGCGCACCCTACGGCAGGAGCACAACCTTCTCGCCACTGATAAAGTGCCTGCCCGGCAACCGCCGCGCAGGTGCCCCAATGACCACCCTCCTTCCCAGCGATCAGCCGCGCTTCTGGCGCGATGATGCTCTGCCCTTCATCGAAGCCCGCTCGGTCGAGGACGGCCGCAAGGTCTGCTACGCGGCGCACTCGCACGCTTTTTTCTCCATCGGCGCGGTCACCGCCGGGAGCTGCACCTATTTCAACGGCAACGCGCGCGAGCCCATCGAGGCAGGCTGCGTGGTGTTGATGAATCCGCAGGCGGTACACGCCTGCAACCCCGTCGACGGGCAACCCTGGTCGTACCTGATGTTCTACGTGGACGCCGCCTGGCTCGGCGCGTTGCAGGGCGAGCTGGGCGCCAGCGCCGAGGGCACCTTCGCGCCGTTCGCGGCGATCCTCAGCCGCGATCCCGCGCTGTTCGCCGCCCTGACCGCGCTGCACGCCACGCTGCTCGACGAGCAGGCCGACACGTCGCACAAGCAGGGCGCGATCGTCGAATGCTTCGGACTGTTGCAGCGCACGCTGGCACCGCGCCCGGCGGCCATGGACGAGGAACCCGCGCAACTGGAATGCGCCGCCCGGTTCATCGACGCCCATTGCACCGAGGCGCTGACCCTCGAAGCCATCTGCGCGGCGGCCGGGCTGTCGCCGTCCTACCTGATCCGCAGCTTCAAGCGCCGCTACGGCATGACGCCCCACGCTTACCTGCTCAACCGTCGCATCCAGCGCAGCCAGCAGTGGTTGCGCCAGGGCCGCGGCCTGGCCGAGGTGGCGCTGGACGCCGGCTTCGCCGACCAGGCGCACTTCCAGCGCTCGTTCAAGCGCCATCTCGCCGCAACGCCCGGCCAGTACCGCGACTGAAAGGGATTGCCAAAAACGCAGGCGAGGCCGTCAGCGCCAGGCAAAAAATAGGCGCAAAGCACCGTTCACGAACGACGTGACGACACCGCAGGTGGCTTTTGAGGTGCCCCGAAGCGCCCTCAGCCCTCCAGCAGATACAGGGCGCTGCCCGCCAGCAGCAGCGCCATCGTCCGGTTGAGCAGGCGCACCCGTGCCGGATGCTGCAGGTGCTGGTGCAGCAGGCTGCCGGCCAGGCCCCAGGCGCCGAGCGAGACATAGCAGATGACGAAATACAGCGCGGCGAACAGCCAGACCCGCGTCAGCTCGCCGTCCGCCGCGAACAGTCCCATGCCCGCCACAGACGCCAGCCAGGCCTTGGGATTCAGCCACTGCATCAACGCCCCGGTCCACAGCGACGGCTGCGCCGCCGGCCGTTGCGTGCCGAGCCGGCCATCGTCGCGCGCCAGCCGCCAGGCCATGTACAGCAGGAAGCCGACGCCGCCCCACTGGATGCCGACCATCAGCAGCGGCGCGCGCTGCAGCACCTGGTAGAGCCCGAGACCGATCAGCAGCAACAGCAGGGTGAAGCCGACCGTGGCGCCGGTCACGTGCCGCAGGCTGGCGGCAAAACCGTGCCGGGCGCCGCAGTTCAGGGCCACCAGATTGACCGGGCCGGGGGTGATGGAAGAGGCCAGCGCGAAGGCGGCCATGGACAGGTAGGGAGTCATCGCGATCTCTGCAGCAGGGAAACCAGCGCTGCAGGCTAGGGATCGCCCCCCGCGGGGTATTGAAGGAAATTACCCTGCGCACACGCTCGGCGAACGCAGGGCAGGTCGCGGCACTCTTTTATCAGGCAAGCTGCCGACCACCGTAATGCGGCTCACACGGTCGCCCGCACTGGCTCCCCTCTTCCATTCATGGGAGAGCGGCTGGGGAGAGGGCCGAAAACACCGCGAAACGGTCGGCCTTCCTATCCCTAACCCTCCTTTGAGCGAGGACATCCATGAGCCGTCTGCTGCACTCCTGGCAATCCCCGGTCGCCCGCATGAAGCTGCTGGCTGGGCTTCTCCTGCTGCTCGCCGCCGCGCTCTACGCGCTGGCCACCGCGATGCAGGCCAGGCATCCGGCCTGGGGCTATCTGGCTTCCTTCGCCGAGGCGGCGATGGTCGGCGCCATCGCCGACTGGTTCGCGGTCACCGCGCTGTTCCGCCGCCCGCTCGGGCTGCCGATTCCGCACACCGCGATCATCCCGCGCAGCAAGGCGCGCATCGGCCGCAAGTTGTCGGACTTCATCACCACGCACTTCCTCGCCACCCCGATGGTGCTGGCCAAGCTGCAACAACTCGACATCGGCGGCCGTCTCGCCGACTGGCTGCGTCATCCGGACAACGCCGGGATGGTCGGTCGCCAATTGATCGGCGTGGCGCGCTTCGGCGTCACCGCGCTGCGCGACGAACCGGTGCGCGACTTCGTCCAGCGCAAGCTGGTCGACCGCCTGCGCGCCGTCGACCTCGCGCCGGCGTGCGGCAGGCTGCTCGAACTGCTCACCGCCCAGGGTCGCCACCAGGCCGTGCTCGACGAGGGCCTGGTGCGCCTGCACGGGCTGCTGCGCGACGACGACACCCGCGCGCTGATCGCCCGCACCATCACCTCGGAAGTGCGCACGCTGCGCTACCTGGGGCTCGGCAAGAGCGTCGGCAACTGGTCGGCGAACAAGCTGGTGGATGGCATCTCCTCGCTGATCGCCGAGGTCGCCAACGACCCGCAGCACCTGCTGCGCAAACGCTTCGACGAACATGTCGCGCTGTATGTCGAGCGCCTAAAGCACGATCCGCACTATCGCCTGGAGGTCGAGCGCCTCCTCGCCCAGTTGCTCGAACACCCGGCCACCACCGCCTACCTGCAGCAGCTCTGGCAGGCGATGGTGCAGTGGCTGCAGGATGACCTGGACAGCGACGACTCGCGCATCGGCCGGCGCATCGTCCGCCTGACCCAGGGCCTCGGCGAATCGCTGGCCGCCGACGCCGCCATGCGCGCCTGGATCAACCAGCAGGCCATGGCCGCCGCGCCGGAGCTGCTGGAGCGCCACCGCGGGCAGATCGGCGACTACATCGCCGACCGCGTGGAGCAGTGGGAAAGCCGCGAACTGGTGGCGCAAATGGAGCAGAGCGTCGGCAAGGACCTGCAGTTCATCCGCATCAACGGCACCCTGGTGGGCGGTCTGGTGGGGCTGGTGCTGCACGCGCTGACGCAACTGGCGGCAGGTTTCTAACAGCGCGCAGGCGGCTAGACCAGCACCTGCCGGGTGGTCGCGATCAGCCGGTGCACCTGGCGCTCGACATGCGCCTCGGTGGGGGTTTCCGGGCCACGCCCGCGCGGGCACGGCAGGCTCGCGGTGGTGCCGAACAGCCGGCAGATCAGCGGCCGCTGGTCGTACACCTGGCAGCCCTGTGGGCCAAGGTGCACGCAGTTGAACTCGGCCAGGGCAGCGTCGTGGTCGGCGTCGCTGCGCACCGGCAGGCGCGCCATTTCCTCGGACGACGCGGTGACCGGCCCGCAGCAATCGTGACAACCGGGCACGCAGTCGAAGCGCGGAATGCGCTGGCGCAGTTGGTCGATCCTGCGGTCGGTACAACTCATCGAGGCTCACTCGGAACGGGCGTGACGCGCATGGTACACCGCCCCGCGCCCTGCCCGCCCCGGCGGCGCCACCCGTACTTAGGTACAACCGCGCCGGACCCAACGAAGGATTTTTTCCCGAGTCTGCCGCCGCTCTAATGGCACGCATCCGCCATTCCTATAAAAACACCGGAGCCGCCATGCGCACCTCGATCACCCTCGCCCTGGTCATGGGTAACGCCTGCGTGTTGCCGTTCGCCATGGCCGCGGACGCTCCCGCGCCCCTCGCCCTCGAACCCATGGAAGTGATCGGCACCCTGCCCTTGCCGTCCTTCGGCACGCCGTCGGACAGCGTCGCCGCGCCGCTGCAGACGTTCGATTCCGAGGACCTCGCCCGCAGCCAGTCGCTGGGGCTGGCCGACTTCCTCGACCGGCAGGTCGCCGGCGTCTACCTCAACGAGATCCAGAACAACCCGCTGCAGCCGGACATCAACTACCGCGGCTTCACCGCCTCGCCGTTGCTGGGCACGCCACAGGGCCTGTCGCTGTACGTCGACGGCGTGCGCATGAACCAGCCGTTCGGCGACGTGGTCAGCTGGGACCTGATCCCCGAGAACGCCATCGCCAGCGCGCAGCTGATGCCCGGCAGCAACCCGCTGTTCGGCCTCAACACCCTGGGCGGCGCGCTGGCGGTGCAGACCAAGGACGGCCGCGCCTATCCCGGCGGCGCCCTGCAGGCCACGCTCGGCTCCTACGGGCGGCGGATCGGTGAAGGGGAATACGGCGGCAGCCAGGGCGCCTGGGACTGGTTCGTCGCCGGCACCTGGTTCGAGGAGGACGGCTGGCGCGACCACTCCGCCTCGGATGCGCAGAACCTGTTCGGCAAGCTCGGCTGGCAGGGCGAAACCACCGACCTGAAGCTGACCTACAGCTTCGCCGACACCGACCTCAACGGTAACGGCATGGTCCCCAGGAGCTTCCTGAGCCGCGACTACGACAGCGTCTACACCCATCCGGACAACACGCAGAACACCGCCAGCTTCCTCAACCTGCAGTGGAACCACGCCGTAAGCGACGACTTGAGCCTGTCGGGCAACGCCTATTACCGGCACATCCGCACTGACACCTTCAACGGCGACATCAACGACGAAGCGCTGCCCGAAGGCGTCGGCGAAGCCGGCCAGAACATCCTGCTGACGCCCGGCGCCTACACCACCGCCGGCAACCTCGCCGCCTGCCTCGCGGAACTGGAACCGGGCGGCGAACCCGGCGAGAAATGCACCGGCGTGATCAACCGCACCGACACCCGGCAACGCAATGCCGGGCTGTTCGCCCAGGCGTCGTTCCGCAACCGGCTGTTCGACCGGGCAAACACCTTCGCCGTGGGCGGCGGCTTCGACTACAGCCAGGTGCGCTTCCGGCAGTCCGCCGAGTTCGGCGCGCTGACCGCCGACCGCGGCATCCTCGGCAGCGGCGTGTATGCCGAGCCCGGCAACGCCTTCAACCTCGACGGAGACCTCGACGACCGCAGCGTCGACCTCGACGGCAACACCCGCACCTGGAGCCTCTACGGCAGCGATACCCTGACCCTCACCGAGCGGCTGAACCTGACCGCCTCGGCGCGCTACAACCATGTCTCGGTGCGCAACCACGACCGCCAGACCCACTACGAACTGGACGGCGACGCGCTGGGCGACGAGATCGACGAGAACGCCTCGCTCAGCGGCACCCACCGTTTCAGCCGCCTCAATCCCGCCATCGGCCTGACCTACGCCCTCACCCCGCGCGTGACCGGCTACCTTGGCTACAGCGAAGGCAGCCGCGCACCGACCACCATCGAACTCGGCTGCGCCAACCCGGAAGCGCCCTGCCGCCTGCCCAACTCGATGGCCGGCGACCCGCCGCTGGAGCAGGTAGTGACCACGACCTGGGAAGCCGGGCTGCGCGGCACGCTGGGCGAACACCTGCAGTGGAACGCCGGAGTGTTCAGCTCGATCAACGTCGACGACATCATGTTCGTCTCCTCCAGCACCAGCGGCAGCGGCTACTTCGACAATTTCGGCAAGACCCGCCGTCGCGGCATCGAGACCGGCTTCGCCGGTGCCTGGGGCGACTGGACGCTGGGCGCCAACTACACCTTCCTCGACGCCACCTACCGCTCCCGCGAGACCTTCCTCGGCGAAGCCAACAGCAGCGCCGACGACGGCACCCTCGGCGTGAAGCCCGGCGACCGCATTCCGCTGATCCCCCGGCACCTCTTCAAGCTGTCGGCCCGCTACGCGCTCAGCGAACGCCTGAACGTCGGCGGCGATGCCATCGCCCTCTCCGGCAGCTACGTGCGCGGCAACGAGAACAACGACCACCAGCGCGGCGGTCTCTACCAGGGCGGCGGCAAGATCGGCGGCTACACGCTGTTCAACCTCACCACCGATTACCGGATCGACCCGCAGTGGCTGGTGTTCGCCCGCGTCAACAACCTCTTCGACCGCGAATACGCCACCGCCGGCATGCTCGGCGCCAACCCCTTCGACGCGGGCGGCACCCTGCGCACCGACGGCCAGTCGGGCAGCGGCGCGGTCAACGGCCGGCGCAGCGCCAGCGTCGGCGAAACCTTCGTCGCCCCCGGCGCGCCCCGCACCGCCTGGGTCGGCGTGAGGTGGGAATTCCAGTAAGGCGACTCGACGCGACCTGGCAGGTGAAGTCCTTTTTACGAGGGATGGGAGAGTCGGGGGCGCAAACGAATGCCCGCGTGGTCGATATGGCGTATCGACTATCCGGCGAGACGCCCGCCAGCCTATCCAGGCCGGCGGACCGATCGGCCACTCTCAAACCTTCACAGCGAGAGGACACGCAGCATGGATCGATTCACCGGAGGTTGCCTGTGCGGCAACGTCAGACTCGTGGCGTCGGGGCGCCCCTATCGCGTCGGCCTTTGCCATTGCCTGGACTGCCGCAAGTACCACGGCGCGCTCTTCCACGTGTCGGCGATCTTTCCCGAGACGGCGGTGACCGTCGAGGGCGAGACGCGGGACTACCAGGGCCGGGTCTTCTGCCCGCGCTGCGGCTCGTCGGTGTTCTCGCGCAGCGCCGATGAAATCGAGGTGAACGTCGGCTCCCTGGATGCCACCGACCAGTTCACGCCCACCTACGAGAGCTGGGTGGTCCGCCGCGAAGGCTGGCTTCCGCCGTTCCCGCTGACGCGGCACTACGCGAAGGATCGCGAAGGCAGCGGTCGCTTCGAGGACTAGCCAGCCCACCTCGCGCAACGCCGCCGCGGCGCCCCGAAACGACCGGTTATCGGCGGGTGCAAAGCCCGGGGGTTTCTGGTCTGATTGCCGCCATAACAGGTCGCGGATACGAGCCCGCCAGAATGAGTGACGTTGCGTGAGTGGGAGCATCCTGAAAAACCTGAGCCGCGAAGCGCTCGAAGCCGAGGTCCTGCGCCTGCGCGCGGCGCTGGAAAAGGCGCAGGTCGACGACCATCGGCCGAGCACCGTCGCCGCGCCGGACCCGGGAGCCCTGCCCGACGACTCCCGGCCCGAAGCCGACCACCTGGGGCTCGGCGGCTGCAAGGCTCGCCAGCGCGCGATCTTCGAAAGCTCGATCGACTTCGCGATGATCGTTTCCGACCCGGACGGCGTGATTACCGACTGGAATCCGGGCGCCACGCACCTGCTGGGCTGGACCGCCGAGGAAATGCTCGGCCAGGACGCTCGGCGGTTCTTCCTCTCCGCCGGGCGGGCCGGCGGCCGGATCGACCACGAGATGCGGCGCGCGCCGGAAGAGGGCTGGCACCTGCGCAAGGATGGCCAGCGCTTCTGGGCCTCCGGAGAAACGGTGCCGCTCTACGATGACGACAACACGCACCTGGGTTACGTCAAGATTCTCCGCGACCGTACCCCCGAGCATCTGGCCAGCCGTGCCATGGAGGAAACCCAGGAGCGCTATCGCCTGGCGGCCAAGGCCACCAACGATGCGATCTGGGACTGGGACCTGATCGCCAACCACGTGCTCTGGAACGATGCGCTGGAAGACGCCTACGGCCACCGCCTGACGCCGCAGGACATGACCGGCGACTGGTGGATCGCGCAGATCCACCCCGACGACCGCGCACGCGTCGACGGCTCGATCCACGCCGTGATCGAGGGCGACACGACGAGCTGGAGCGCCGAATACCGTTTCCGCCGCCACGACGGCAGCTATGCCGAGATCCTCGACCGCGGCCACGTGATTCGCAACGACGAAGGCCAGGCCGTGCGCATGATCGGCGCGATGCTCGACCTGACCCGCCTGCGCACCGCCGAGGCGGCGCTGCGCGAGAGCGAGGAGCGTTTCAGGACGATCCTGGAAACCATCGAGTCGGCGTTCGCCATCGTCCAGGTCAAGTTCGATGCCGACGACCAGCCGGTGGATTACCGCTTCGTCGAAGCCAACCCCGCCTTCGAGCGCCAGGCCGGTGTGAACCTGCGCGGCAAATGGGTCACCGAGTTCGCCCCGGACCTGGAGCGCTTCTGGTTCGAGACCTACGGGCGCGTCGCGAAGACCGGCGAGCCGGCGTCCTTCGAGAGCTACGCGAGGGCCTTCGAGCGCTGGTTCGACGTGCGCGCGGTTCGCGTGGGCGACCCCGCCGACCGGCAGATCGCGATCATCTTCAGCGACGTCACCGCCCGCCACGCCGCCGAGGACCGCCTGCGCGCCAGCGAAGCCATCGCGCGGCAGAACATCGAACGCGTGCAGCTCGCCCTCGCCGCCGGCGCCATCATCGGCACCTGGAACTGGGACCTGCCCACCGACCGGTTCAACATCGACGAAGGCTTCGCCCGCAGCTTCGGCATCGACCCGGCTCTCGGTCGCGAAGGCCTCAGCCTCGAACAGGTGATCACGACCGTCCACCCCGAGGACCGCAACGCCTTGATCGCCGCGATCGACAAGGCCATCTGCAGCGGCGGCGCCTACGCCCATCAGTACCGGGTGCGACGCGCGGACGGCCGGTACTACTGGATCGAGGCGAACGGCCGTGTCGACCTCGCCGAGGATGGCCCCCCGCTGCGCTTCCCCGGGGTGCTCATCGATGTGGAGGAACGCCGCTCCGTCGAGGCCGAGCGCGACCGCGCCAACGCCGCGTTGCGCGCGCTCAACGACACCCTCGAGCAGCGTGTGTCCGAACGCACCACCGAGCTGATGCAGGCCGAGGAGAAGCTGCGCCAGTCGCAGAAGATGGAAGCGGTCGGCCAGTTGACCGGCGGCCTCGCCCACGATTTCAACAACCTGCTGGCAGGCATCTCCGGCGCACTCGACCTGATGAGCGCGCGGATCGCCCAGGGCCGCTGGAACGACCTCGACAAGTACATCGTCACCGCCCAGGGCGCGGCCAAGCGCGCCGCCGCCCTGACGCATCGGTTGCTGGCCTTCTCCCGGCGCCAGACCCTGGACCCGCGGCCGACCGACGTGAACGGCCTGATACGGGGCATGACCGAGCTGATCCAGCGCACGGTCGGCCCCGGTATCGTGGTCGATACGCTGGCCACGCCGGCCCTCTGGCCGACGCTGGTGGATGCCAGCCAGCTGGAAAACGCGCTGCTGAACCTGTGTCTCAATGCCCGCGATGCCATGCCGGGCGGTGGCCGCATCGTCATCGAGACGGCTAACCGCTGGCTGGATCACGAGTCCGCGGGCGTGCTGGACATGCCCGGCGGCCAGTACCTGGCGCTGTCCGTCACCGATAACGGCACCGGGATGACGGCGGATGTCATGGCGAAGGCCTTCGACCCGTTCTTCACCACCAAGCCCATCGGCCAGGGCACCGGGCTCGGCCTGTCGATGATCTACGGCTTCGCCAAGCAGTCCGGCGGCCAGGTGCGCCTGCATTCCGAAGTGGGCCAAGGCACCACGATCTCCCTCTACCTGCCGCGCTTCCACGGCGATGCGGGGGAGGACGAGGACGACACGGACGCGCTGCCGGCGGAGTTCGCCGACGCCGGCGAGACGATCCTGATCGTCGACGACGAGCCGACGGTGCGCCTGCTGCTGACCGAAGTGCTGGGCGATCTCGGCTACACGCTGATCGAGGCGGCGGACAGCCTTTCCGGGCTCAAGGTGCTGCAGTCGGATGTGCACATCGACCTGCTGATCACCGATGTCGGCCTGCCCGGCGGCATGAACGGCCGGCAGATGGCGGACGCGGGACGCGAAACCCGTCCCGACCTTAAGACGCTGTTCATCACCGGGTACGCGGAAAACGCCGCGGTCGGCAACACCCAGCTCGGGCCGCGGATGCAGGTGCTGACCAAACCCTTCGCTATCGACGCGCTCAGCGCCCGGGTGCGCGAACTGCTGGCGGTCTAGGTCGCCCGGCCGCGCGCGACCTGCCGTACGGTCGCGACGTCCGCCGCGCGCCCTTGGTCTACCGCCCATGATCCACCGCACACACCTGGAGAGCCGATGAAGACCCCGGAATTTCCGCTGACGCTGTATGTCGACCTAGCCTGCCCGCTGTGTGCACGCGAGGTGCGCTGGCTGGCCCGGCATGCCCGCCCCGAACGGCTGGTCATGCGGGACATCAGCGCGCCGGACTTCGATGCCGCGGCCAGTGGGCGCAGCCTCCAGCAGTTGAGCGAATGCCTGCATGCGCGCAGCGCCAGCGGCGAATGGCTGACCGGTATCGACGCCACGCTCTGGGGCTGGCGCGCAGCCGGAGTTGGCCGCTGGGTCGCACCGCTGGCCTGGAAGCGGCTGCGGCCGCTGTTCCTGGCAGGCTACCGGCTGTTTGCCCGCGCCCGCCCGCACCTGGCCTGGTTGCCGCATCCCGACGCCAGCCGGCGCTGCCAGGATGCCTGCCCGACGGACGAACCGCCCGGCCGCTGAGGCAGCGGTTTTCCCCTACACGGCGGCGTCCGCCTCGATGCTCCCCACGATGTGTTCGCGCAGCCAGCGGTGCGCCGGGTCGCGGTGCGAGCGTTCGTGCCAGAGCATGATCATCTCGTAACCTGGCACCGCCACCGGCGCCTCGACCACGCGCAACGCAGGATTACCGCGCACCAGTCGCCACGGCAGCATCGCCACCAGGTCGGTGCTGCCCAGCGCCGCGATCACGAAGAGGAAATGCGGGACGGACAGCGCCACCCGGCGCGACAGCCCGGCCGCGGCCAGCGCCTCGTCGGTGACGCCACGAAAACCGCCGCCGTCCGGGGAGACGATCACCTGATCGAGCTGGCAGAAGCGCTCCAGCGACGGCGCCGTCTGCAACGCCGGATGCCCGGCTCGCCCCGCCAGCACGTAGCGCTCGGCGAACAAGGTGCGCCCGTGCAGTCCGGGCGGCGCGCCGTCCAGGGTGTGGAACGCCAGGTCGACTAGCCCCTGCTCCAGTTGCTTGGCAATGCGTGGCGGCACCAGCTCGACCACCGCCAGGCGCGACTCCGGCGCCTGCGCGGCGAACCCCGCCAGCGCCGGCAGGACCAATGTGGTCTCGCCGTAGTCGGTCGCGGCGAGACGCCAGGTCTGCTGCGCGGTCAACGGATCGAACGGCGCCGAGGGTGCCACCGCACGGCCCAGCGCTTCGAGCGCCTGGCGCAGCGGCTCGCGCAGCTCGTCGGCCTTCGCCGTGGGGCGCATGCCGCGCGGGCCCGGCATCAGCAATGGATCGCCGAAGAACTCGCGCAACTTGGCCAGGTGCACGCTGACCGAAGGCTGCGCGAGGTGGAGCCGCTCCGCCGCGCGGGTGACGTTGTGCTCGGTAAGCAGCACGTCGAGCGTGAGCAGCAGGTTCAGATCGAGCTTTCTGAGATTGTTCACGGCTATACCAGGGATTTCGGATATTCATTTCCACAATACCGGACGCACGATCATCCTGCGCGCATCCGACCGTGGAGCTTTCCGATGAACATCCTTCTGGTATACGCGCACCCCGAACCCCAATCCCTCAACGGCTCGCTGAAGGACTTCGCCGTCCGCCACCTCGAAGCCGCCGGGCACCACGTGCAGGTCTCCGACCTCTATGCCATGCGCTGGAAACCCACGCTGGATGCGGACGACAGCCTGGCGCCGCGAGGTGCGGAACGCTTCGACCCCTCCGCGGACTCGAAACACGCCTTCGACAACGGCCTGCAAAGCCCGGACATCGCCGCCGAACAGGCCAAGCTGCTCTGGGCCGACGCGGTGATCCTGCAGTTTCCGCTGTGGTGGTTCAGCCTGCCGGCGATCCTCAAGGGCTGGGTGGACCGCGTGTACGCCTGCGGCTTCGCCTATGGCGTGGGCGAGCACTCCGACGCCCGCTGGGGCGAGCGCTACGGCGAAGGCACGCTGGCCGGCAAGCGCGCGATGCTGGTGGTGACCACCGGTGGCTGGGACAGCCACTACGGCCCGCGCGGGATCAACGGGCCGATCGACGACCTGCTGTTCCCGATCCAGCACGGCATCCTCTACTACCCCGGCTTCGACGTGCTGCCGCCCTTCGTCGCCTACCGCACCGGCCGCACCGACGCGGCCCGCTACGCCGCGCTGTGCGAGCAACTCGGCGAGCGCCTGGACACCCTGTTCAGCACCGCACCCATCGCCTTCCGCCGGCAGAACGGCGGCGCCTACGAGATCCCCGCGCTGACCCTGCGCCCGGACATCGCGCCGCAGCGGACCGGCTTCGCCGCGCACATCCAAGGGCCGGACGAAGCGCGCGGCGATAGCGGCGAACGCAGATAGCAACGGCCGATCCGCGCCGGCCCCGTGCTAGCCCGTCGGCCGGCCGCCGGCGCCCGGCGAGCGCAATCGCTGGTGCAAGCGGCTGAGAAAACCGATATCGAAAGCCCGGCGCGCGGCCTCGCTCCTCAGCAGGTCACGCTCGGCCAGCATCCCGGCCCACAACCAGCCGGGATTGGGGGTCTCCAACCAGGCCTGCGCGCAGTTCGCGCCCAGATCGAAGGCAGCCTGCTGCCTGGCCGGGAGGTTGATTTCGACGCCGGGATGCTCGTCGTGGGCGGCCAGCCGGCACACACCACGGCGACTCATCAACCGCCCTCCCTGGCCTGCTCGATGGCATTGACCAGCAGCGCCGCCAACTCACGAATACGCGCCCGTACCTGGCGGATGTCCCTCGCGTCCAGGTACATCATCTGGTCGTTTTCCGGCTCGGCGGAGCCGAACTGGCGCAACAGCAACGCCAACTGCAACTCGGCTTCGATCCGGTAGGGATAGTTCTTCTCACGCGCGCCCGCGGCAGACGCTTGCAGTGAAGGGAAGGCGATGTGGTTCGACTCAGCCACGGCACACCTCCAGAACGAAGGTGATCGATACGACGCAAACAGCAGGGAGGTGCCCGTGCGTAAAAGGGGGATAGCGCATTTTCCTTATGCTCCTTCGTGAATTAAGGAGCCGCGCTCCAACCGTTACCACACGGATGGAGGCGGACCGTGCAAGGGTGGTAAACCGGCTCACGAAGGAATGCCGGCCGAGCCGAAGCCCGCCTCACACGGCCCGCCATAAGTGCACGAGAAAACAACAGGCATAAAAAAAGCGCCTGCTCTCGGCTATAGCGCTACCGCGCCTTCGTGTATTTCCGGGTTACCACACCCAGGCCACGGGGATTGACCGTGACCGGCGCACTCTAGCGCGGGGGGTGGGGGTAGGACAAGGAAGTTGGGGTTGGCAGTGGGCCGCCGCGGCTGACTGTCGACGGCGGGGATTGGGGCGAATAACATCGGAGCGCAGGCCGACCAGACAACCACGGTAGCTGCGGAAGTTTTCCAAGGGAGGGAGACATGGAGTTCGAAGAGAGGCTGGCCAGCATGGCCGCGAAGATCCGCCAACAGAAGGCTGCAATTCAAACCGAGGAGGCCACCAAGAACGCCTTCATCATGCCGTTCATTCAGAACGTACTGGGTTATGACGTTTTCGATCCACTGGAAGTGGTTCCGGAATTCGTTTGCGACGTTGGAACCAAGAAAGGCGAGAAGATCGACTACGCCATCCTGAAGGGTGGGCAAATCCAGATTCTCATCGAGAGCAAGAAGATTGGCGAGTCGCTGAACATCAACCACGCCAGCCAGCTTTTCCGATACTTCCACGTCACAACGGCGCGTATATCAATCCTCACCAACGGCCAGGTGTACCGGTTTTTCACCGATCTCGACGCGCCGAACAAGATGGATGAAAAGCCCTTCCTGGAGTTCGACCTTCTCGACATCGACGACCATGTTGTGCCCGAGTTGCAGAAGCTGACGAAGTCGGCCTTCGACGTGGACTCGATCATCAGCGCGGCTGGCGAGCTGAAGTATGTCGGGCAGATCAAGCGCGTCCTGGCCGCCCAGTTCAGCCAGCCGGATGACGACTTCGTTCGCTATTTTGCATCGCGCGTTTACGAGGGCACGATCACCCAGAAGGTGCGTGACCAGTTCGCCCAGCTGACGCGGAAAGCGACGGTGCAGTTTCTAAGTGACCAGATCAACGAGCGGCTGAAGTCGGCCATAACCGGCAGCTCTCAGCCCGTGATTGTTACTCAGGCGCCTGCGGAGCAGGCCCCACCGCTGGTTGTATCGGATGAGCCCGAAGAAAAGGACAGGGTGGTTACGACCGAAGAGGAGATGGAGGGCTACAACATCATCCGCGCCATTGTCCGGGCCGATATAGACGTGAAACGCATCGCGCACCGCGACACGCAGAGCTATTTCGGTGTCTTGCTGGACGACAACAACCGCAAACCGCTGGCGCGTCTGCACTTCAATCGAGCCCAGAAGTATCTGGGCTTGTTCGATGCGGAGAAGAACGAAACACGCCATCCGATCAATACGCTCGATGACATCTTCGCCCACGCAGATGCGCTTCGAGCAACTGCCCAGGCATACGCCACTGCTTAGCGGGGATTGGCAGCAAGTAGGGTAGACAGCGCTTTATCTCTCCACGGCTCCAACATCCCAGCGCCGCCGTAGGGTGGACAACTTTTTTTGTCCACCGGATTCATCGACAGGCCAGCGCTGGGTGAATGCTGGCTCGGCGAGAGACGGGTTCTGGTCGATGGAAACCTTCCTGCGAACCCACTCCTGGCCGAAATCGCAATAGCGTCTAAACCGCGAAGCGTTTTTCCACCGGCAAGATCGAAGCCCGAAGTGATTGGTGGGCCAGATATTCACGTGGCCGGAAAAGCCGGTGGACAAACAAGGCGTTGTCCACCCTACGAAAGCAGGTTCCCTCCGCGGCCGCTGAGTGGTTCACACCAGATCGAATGCGCCTTGGCGCCTGGCCGGAAGGTTGATTTCAACGGCGGGGTGATCGATCCGACACACGACCGAACAGCACGAATGCCCAGGCGGACTGCCCGTCCCGGTCCAGCTAACCCTGGAGGGGGATAGGATTTCTGGGTGCGCGGGTTTCGCCAAGAATTCTTCCTGCATCCCTGGCAGGCGGGAGGCCGAACACCTTCACATAGTCCCGGCTGAATTGCGTTGGGCTTTCATAGCCCACCTCGAAGGCGGCCTGGGTGACGTTCCTGCCGCTGGCGACCATCAGCATCCGTGCCTGGAGCAAGCGCACGCGCTTTTGATACTGCAAGGGGCTCAAGGTCGTCACCGCCTTGAAGTGCCGGTGAAAGGCCGAAACGCTCATTGCCGCTCTCTGAGCCAGGCGCTCTACCCTGATCGGCTCGGCGAAATCCCGACGAATCCACTGGATGGCCGTGTTCACTCGGGCCATGGCGGTATCCGGTGCGGCGATTTCCCGAAGCATCCAGCCATGGGGACCTTGCAGGACGCGAAACAGTATTTCGCGCTCGTACGCGGGCGCGAGGGCTGCGATGGCGTCCGGGTTGCCCATCAGTCGCATCATGCGCACCCAGGCATCCATCAGCTCGGGCGTGACGGCCGCTACCGAGAAGCCCGGGTCGCCTTCATGCCGGTCGGCAGGTTTGGGCAAGTCCGCCAGGAGTGTGGCCAGCACGGCGGGATCGAGCGTCAGGCTGATGGCCAGGTAGGGTTCGCCCGAGGGCGCGGGGTGCACCGTGCCCACTGCGGGTAGCTCGATGGACATGACGAAATAGGTCGCCGGGTCATAGCGCAGCGTGCGGTCTCCCACGCTCATGGTTTTGCTGCCCTGCAGGATCAGGTTGATCATCGGGTCATAGACCGCCGCCAGCATATGCTCGGGAACCTTGCCCTGAACCATGGCGACGCGCGGGATACCCGTTTCCGTGCGGCGGTTCTCGGCCATGGCAGCCAGGGTGCGGAGTTCTTTCAACTGATCGTTCATGCCGGCCATGCTGAATGGAGCAGCGGGAACGACGCAAGCAAAAAGCAGAAACAGGCAGGTTTCGAGCAGGAACGGCTGCGAGCGCGATGACCAGGACTCCTAATGTGGAGGCTCATGCGATCACCTGGATCACGTCATGGGCGTCATCGTCATAACCGGAGGCAGTCGAGGGATCGGTGCCCGTACAGCGGAACAGGTCGCCCTGCGCGGAATGGGCGTCATTCTGACGTACAACCAGCATCCGGATGCCGCGGATGAGGTGGTGCGACGCATCACAGAAGCGGGAGGCAAGGCCGTTGCACTCAAGCTCGACGTGGCGGATGTCGGCAGTTTCGAAGCATTCCGTGAAGCCGTTCTCGCTGCACTGCGGCAAACCTGGGATACGACCACCCTCGCAGGCTTGGTGAACAATGCCGGTTACGGCCTGTTCAACCCGCTGGAGTCGGTCAGCGAGGCGCAGTTCGATAGTCTGTTCGACGTTCATCTCAAGGGGCCTTTCTTCCTGACGCAGGCCTTGCTGCCTCACCTGGAAGAAGGCGCCAGCATCGTCAACCTGACCAGTGCCACCACCCGGGTGGCCACTGCAGGAGTGGCACCTTACGCCGCGTTCAAGGGTGGATTGGAGGTGCTGACGCGTTACATGGCCAAGGAGTTCGGCGACCGGCGTATCCGCGCCAACGCGGTATCTCCCGGGGCGATCCGAACCGAGTTGGGCGGCGGGCTCAATGAGGCGTTCGAGGCGATGCTGGCGGCACAAACGGCGCTAGGCCGGGTCGGTGAGCCAGACGATGTCGCCCGCGTCATCGCCATGTTGCTGTCCGAGGACGGAGCCTGGATCAATGCCCAGACCCTCGAGGTCGCGGGCGGCTACATCATCTGAACGAGCGGGAGGCGCGCCATGCTGGACCACATTTTTCTGTCCGTGAGCGATATCGAGCGCTCTATCCGCTTCTACGAAGCGGCCCTGGCGCCGCTGGGCATTGCCACGCGCCTGGACTACGACGGCAAGGATGGCCCGCCCGGGCATCCGGACCTCAAGGGCTTCGGCGCCCACGGGCGCATGTTCTTCTGGTTACGCGCGGGTGAGGTCGATAGTCGCTCGGTGCATGTCGGGTTCGTCGCGAGCAGCAAAGCCCAGGTTGAACGCGCCTACGCGGCCGCACTGGCCCATGGCGGGTTCGACAAGGGCCCGCCGGGCGCGCGCCTGCACTACGACCCCAACTACTACGCCGCGAATGTTCTGGACCCAGATGGGTACAGCCTGGAGTTCGTCTACAAGAACTGGCAGCACCCTCAGGGAAGAACTCAGTGATCCACGGCGTAGCCGGCCATGTGGGCTGCATGGGCGACGATCCCCTGTCACAGGGGCTGGACGTCGCGACAGCCACGCGCATCGCCCCCCTCTGCACCGCTACCAGTTGGCTGATCGGGTGTAGAGACACGGCGTCACCCACGCGGTTTTCATTGAACTCCAGGGACGTTCACACGGCCACGTTCGCCCCTGACCCGCTCGCTGTAGCGGCTGAATTCAAACCTGCCGAATGATCGGCGTTTTTAGGAATAACCTGATGAGTCAATTCGTTGGATCTGCAATCGATCATCTGGGCATTGGTGTTTCGGACATTCTGCTGGCGCGCCTCTTCTACAATCAGGCGCTCGCACCACTGGGGATCACCTTGATGATGAGCATCGACGCCGATCCGCCTCAATCGAAGCCTCGGCGGCTGGGGTTCGGTTCTGCAGGCAAGCCCTTCCTCTGGCTGCACGAGGCTCCCATCCCCAGTTCCGGAGCGCACATCGCGCTGATCGCCGACAGTCGAGAGGCTGTCGACGCGTTCCATGCGGCAGCCATGGCCGCTGGCGGCAGCGACAACGGTGCGCCCGGGCTCCGGCCCCGTTACCACACCGACTACTACGCCGCCTATGTATTGGGCCCTGACGGCGTGAATCTGGAGGCTGTTTGCCAGCGCGCGACTTGAGCATACAGGGCGTTGTCCAGCCTGGCGCCTGACCTTTCCAGGCTGCCTGGCTCAGCGATGACGGCAAGGCGCTGTGAGGTCCGGGAGGCGGACCGAATGGACGATGGCTTCGCCCCGGTAGCTCCTCGTCATTCGCTAATCCAGAACGCCACGCAGGACTTCGTAGATCACACCGGTAGCGATGGTCACCAGAAGCAGATCCGTGCCCACCTGCTGCCACTCATACCCCTCGTAGTGCGGGAGGCGACCGAGCAGGCGGCTATCCAGCTTCTTCGCGATTCCAGGAGGAAGAGGTTTGCCGCGGGCAAGGTTCTTCTGGATTCCCGGGGGTAATGAGGCGCCTGGACTCCAATAGTCGCGATTGTCATTGAGGATGACGCGCACCCCGCCTGAATCGATGTCCGGGCTACCTTGCCAACCGCCTCCAGCGCCCTGCTCGTTGTGGGCTCCCTTGCCATGCTTATTGCCTTTACCGCCCCCCGGATCGGCAAGCAGCGCAGGCGTAGCACCGATCAAAGAGACGCTAAGAAGGACCGACAACAGCGTCTTGAATTCAGGCATCTGCATATTCTCCAGTGATTCGCTTCGTTTCCCAGGCTCGCGATTTGCCTGGATAGCTGACGGCGAAAAGCACTTTCGGTTCCGTGCTACGCAACTTCCGGCAGCGGTGGCCGGGCGAAGGTAGACGCTGGAGCAAGCAGCCAGGAGCCGATGTCGGACGCCCGGCGGCAAAGTACGAACGCTCCAGGTTATTGCAGCGGGACATAGATGTCCGTCTGGCACGCCTCTAACGGTGTCTCGGGGAAGACGCTCAGGTAGTGGAAGAACAGCGGGTGGTCGCGGAGCTCTTCGTTGCTGCCAGGCAGCCAGTCGCGATAGATCGGATAGATGCTCTCGCCGATGTGATCGGGCGAGCCGATATGGCGAACGACCGCGCAGCGGCCGCCGGGAATGATCATCTCGCGGACGCCGTAATCGTTCGGCAGCACGGCCCCATCGAGTTCGCCGCAGAGGGCGAAGCGAAATTCTTCCGCCGGAGTCGTGTCGGGGTTGCCGTAGGGAATGCCGAAGGTGCGCTGGGTGCCTACCGGCGACTGCCCGCTGCTCTTACGCCACTGGATGAATCGGCGCACGCTCTCGTCCAGCTGTGCGGGAGGGCCGCAGTGATCGAGCGCGGCGACCCGGACTTCGGCGAAATCAACGATACGTACCTGCATGCTAATGCTCCTGGAAAAATGGGGAATGGAGAAAACCGCATGCCAGGTCTGCCAGTTCGGCGCCTGCCGGAACGCACTGGGCGCCATGCCGAAGTCCCGTCGAAAGGCCCGACTGAATGCCTCGGGGCTGTCGAAGGCGGCGTCGAGCGAGGCGTCCAGCACCGAGTATTCCGCGCCGGACGCCAGCCGATGCGCCGCGCGCCGGAGACGCATCAGCTGCACATAGCGCGCAACCGGCACGCCCACATGGGCGGTGAATTGCCGGTGGAAGTGAAACGCCGAGAAATGCGCCACCTCGCTCAGGGTCTTCAGCGAAAGGTCACCCCCCAGGTGGTCATCGATGTAGGCGAGCACGACGTCGAAGCGTTTGCCGTAGGCAGTCGGAATTTCGGGCACTGGACGCTCCTGGTTATGCGGTCGGCGACAGCATCTCCCGATCCGCAACGGGCGCGCCTAGCAGGACTTGCTCAGGTTACGCCCATGGCGGCCGCCTCCGCCGGTCAGCCGCGGCTATCTGTTAGCACGGCGGTGGCCGCCATGGTGAGGCGTCGGCTTGTATTGCCATCGGCCGAGGGCGGGCATTGGACGGCGAGCACTTCGCAGTGCCCACCTGTGCTGCCGAGGCCTCTTGTGGCCACTGACGTGCGACTAGCTCAGCCTTTCAACCTTGAGCAACTGCGCCGGGCCTTCGTCGAAGCGGGACACCGCGACCAGCAACGCCTGGATCGAGGCGACGACGATGTTCGCATGGCTGCCCGCGCCGAAGCGCGAGCCGGCCACGCCCGGCCAGGCTACCTCGACCAGCGCCAGGGCATTGGCGGCGGCACCGCCCCCCAGGCTGCGTTCCTCGTAGCTGTCGACCCGGATGGGCAGGCCCAGCGCCGCCACGGCAGCGTCGATGGGGCCGTTACCGATGCCCTGCAGCGTCTGCCGGCGGCCGCCTGGCAGCTCGATCTCCAGCCTCAGGCCCTGGCCAGCCTCCGCCTCGAACAGCTGATGGCCGAAATAGACGAGCTCTCCACCGGCGAGCGCGGGTGCCAGGTAGTGGCGCTGGAACAGCTCCCACAGTTCGGCGCTGGTCAGCTCGGTCTCGCTGCTGTCGGCCATCTTCTGCACGATGGCGCTGAACTCGACCTGCATGCGCCGCGGCATCGACACGCCGTGGTCGCGCTGCAACAGGTAGGCGATGCCGCCTTTGCCCGACTGGCTGTTGACCCGCACGATGCTGTCGTAGGTGCGCCCCAGGTCTTTCGGGTCGATCGGCAAATAAGGCACTTCCCAGATGCCATTCGGGTCCTGTGCGGCGAAGCCCTTGGCGATGGCGTCCTGGTGCGAGCCGGAGAAGGCGGTGAACACCAGGTCGCCGACATAGGGATGGCGTGGATGGATCGGCAGCCCTGTGCAGGTCTCGGCGACCCGCGCCACGCCGGCGATGTCGGAGAAGTCCAGGTGCGGGGCGACGCCCTGGGTGTAGAGGTTCAACGCCAGGGTGACCAGATCGAGGTTGCCGCTGCGCTCACCGTTGCCAAACAGGCAGCCTTCCACCCGCTGGGCGCCGGCCAGCAACGCCTGCTCGGCGCAGGCCACGCCGGTGCCGCGGTCGTTGTGCGGGTGAACCGAGAGCACCACGTGCTCACGGCGCTCCAGGCGCTCGTGCATCCATTCGATCTGGTCCGCGAACACGTTCGGCGTCGCCACCTCTACCGTGGTCGGCAGGTTGATGATGACGGGCCGCTCGGGGCCGGCATCCCAGGTGCGAATGGCGGCGTTGCACATGCGCAGTGATACCTCCAGTTCGGCCATGCAGAAGGTCTCCGGGGAGTACTGCAGCACCCATTCGGTCTGCGGATGCGCCGCCACCTTGACCTTGAGCAGTTGCACGTGACGCACCACCAACTGCTCCACTTCATCGACCGAGAGGCCAAACACCACCCGCCGCCACACCGGTGCGATGGCGTTATACAGGTGCACGATCACTCGCCGCGCGCCGACCACGGCGCGCACGGTCTCGTCGATGAGGTCCTCGCGAAGCTGGGTCATGACCATGGGCGTGACGTCGTCGGGGATGCCGCCCTCGTCGATCAGCTGGCGGATGATCTCGAAATCGGTGCGCGAGGCGGCCGGAAAGCCCATCTCGATCTCCTTGAAACCGAGGCGCACCAGCTCGCCGAACAGGTGCAGCTTGCGTTGCCGGTTCATCGGCTCGAACAGCGCCTGGTTGCCGTCGCGCAGGTCGGTGGACAGCCACACCGGCGCCTGGGCGATACGGCGCGATGGCCAGCGGCGGTTGGGCAGGTCGATGGAGGGAGAAGCACGGTACTTGGTTTGCGGATTGCGCAGCATGGGCGAACCTCGAACGGGAGAGCGAACAGTGCCGACCTCCCCTGCCCGCCATGGCGGGCTGTTCAAGGCCGGGATCTGGAGGAGATCGCAAGTCGGCGCCGCACACGCGGCGACAGACCCCGGCCGAAGCTCAGGGCAAGTAGCGTCAGCGAGGGCAGGGGAAGATTCATGGCGTGGTTCCGGTCAGACAGGTGCCCAGCATAAGTAGCGGGAAGAATGACCACGCACGACAAATGGCCCATTGTTGTCGCCAAATGGTCATTCCTGCCGCTAAGCTGGCGGGCCACGCATCCTGGCCCCGCCCCATGGTCGACCACAGCCAACTGCCCCACGAAGCCCTGGCGATGCCGGTCACCGGCGTGTCGGTCGACTACCCCAACGGTCACCAGGTGCCCGCCCACAGCCATCCGCGCGCGCAGCTGATCTATGCGACCTCCGGAGTGTTGCTGGTGGAGACCGCGGCCGGTCGCTGGGTCATACCGCCAACCCGCGCCGTATGGGTGCAGGCGGGCGTCGAGCACGCCCTGCGCATCCGCGGCAAGGCCTGCATGCGCAGCCTGTTCGTCAGCCCCGACGCCATCGACGGCCTGCCCACGGGCAACTGCGTGATCGATGTGTCACCCCTGTTGCGCGAACTCATCCTGGCGGCCACCCAGGCGCCGGCGCAGTACAGCGCCGACAGCCGGGACGGCCGCCTGATGCGCTTTCTCCTCGACGAACTCTGTAGCCTGCCGGTGCTGCCCTTCCACCTGCCCTGGCCGGAGGACGAGCGCATCGCCCGCGTCTGCCTGGCCCTGACGCAACACCCGGCGCAGGCCGATGGCGCCGGGCATTGGGCAGACCGACTGGCCATGAGCCCGAAGACCTTTCACCGCCGCTTTCTGGCCAGCACCGGCATCACCTTCGGCCGCTGGCGCCAACAGGCGCGCCTCTTGCTATCCCTCGAAGCCCTGGCCGAAGGCCAGCCGGTGCTGCACGTGGCCTTGCAGCATGGCTACGAGAGCCAGAGCGCGTTCGCCGCCGCGTTCCGACGGCAGTTCGGCGTCGCGCCGTCGAGCTTCTACAGATGAAACGGCAAGCGCGTGGGCGAATGACGAGCAAACCTGAGTGGCCGGGCGCTGAAGGTCGAGATCGATTAGCCTGTCCTTCACATATGGAAATCCGTATATTCGTTTTCCCGTATGTGAGGTGACGCCATGATCACTCCGCCCGAAGTCTTCAGGAACCTGGCTGACGAGACCCGTGCTCGCGCCACGTTGCTCATCGCCAGCCAGGGCGAGCTTTGCGTCTGTGAGCTGGTCTGCGCCCTAGACGACAGCCAGCCGAAGATCAGCCGCCACCTGGCGCAGCTACGCGGCAGCGGCCTGCTGCGGGATCGCCGCCAGGGCCAGTGGGTCTATTACCGCCTCAATCCCGAACTGCCCGCCTGGGTGCAGGAGATGCTGCAGGTCACCCTGCAGGCTAATGCACAGTGGCTGACCGACAACACCCTCCGCCTGCAGAACATGGACGGCCGCCCCGTCCGTGACGCCTGCTGCTGACCCTTCGAGCGAGTCCTCCATGCTGGTCGCCCTTGCCGTATTCGTCTTTACCCTCGTCCTGGTCATCTGGCAGCCCAGGGGCTTGGGTGTCGGCTGGAGTGCCGCGCTGGGGGCGATCATCGCCCTGGCCGCGGGCGCTGTTTCGCTCCACGACATCCCGACCGTGTGGGCCATCGTCTGGAATGCCACCGCCACCTTCATCGCCGTGATCATCATCAGCCTCCTGCTGGACGAGGCCGGCTTTTTCGAGTGGGCGGCGCTACACGTGGCGCGCTGGGCGAACGGCAGCGGATATCGCCTGTTCGCCTTCTGCGTGCTGCTTGGCGCTGCCGTTTCGGCGCTGTTCGCCAACGATGGTGCAGCCCTGATCCTCACGCCCATCGTCATGTCGATGTTGCTTGCCCTGCGCTTTTCGCCCGCCACGACCCTGGCCTTCGTGATGGCTGCCGGCTTTATCGCCGATACCGCGAGCCTGCCGCTGGTGGTCTCCAACCTGGTGAACATTGTCTCGGCCGACTACTTCGGCCTGGGCTTCGCCGAGTACGCGTCGGTGATGGTGCCGGTCAACCTCGCCAGCGTCGCGGCCACCCTGCTGGTGCTGTTCCTGTTCTTCCGCCGCGATATCCCGCGACGGTACGCGCTCGATGCGCTGAAGGAGCCGAAGGCGGCGATCCACGACCGGGCCACCTTCATCGTCGGCTGGTGGACATTGCTGGTGCTGCTGGTCGGCCTGTTCGCCCTGGAGCCGATGGGCGTTCCGGTCAGCGTCGTCGCTTCGGTCTGCGCCGCGCTCCTGTTGGCCGTTGCCGCGCGTGGGCATCGCATTTCCACCCGCAGGGTGCTGCGTGATGCGCCCTGGCAGGTGGTGGTCTTCTCCCTCGGCATGTACCTGGTGGTGTACGGCCTGAAGAACGCCGGCCTCACGGACGTCCTTACCCAGCTGCTCGACCGCCTGGCCGAACAGGGGCTGTGGAGCGCCGCCATCGGTACCGGACTGCTCTCGGCGTTGCTGTCCTCCGTAATGAACAACATGCCCGCCGTGCTGGTCGGCGCCTTGTCGATCCAGGCCAGCGGCACGGAGGGGCTGGTACGCGAGGCGATGATCTACGCCAACGTCATCGGCTGCGACCTCGGCCCGAAGATCACCCCGATTGGCAGCCTCGCCACGCTGCTCTGGCTGCACGTGCTGGAACGCAAAGGCATGCGCATCACCTGGGGCTACTACTTCAAGGTCGGCATCCTCCTGACCCTCCCCGTTCTGCTGATCACCCTTTCGGCCCTGGCACTGCGCCTAGGCCTGTCCGCCCCCTAGCTCAGGAGCCTTACATGCGAGTTCTGTTCATGTGCACGGCCAACAGCTGCCGCAGCATCCTCTCTGAAGCGCTGTTCAACCACTTGGCGCCGGAAGGCTTCGAGGCAATCAGCTCCGGCAGCTTCCCCAAGGGACAGGTGCTGCCACGCAGTCTCACCACCCTGCAGCAGGCCGGCATCTCCACCGAAGGCCTGAGCAGCAAGGGTAACGAGGCATTCGAAGACAACCCGCCGGACCTTGTCATCACCGTCTGCGACAAGGCCGCCGGCGAGACCTGCCCGGTGTACTTCGGCCCCGCGCTGAAATCCCACTGGGGGCTGGCAGACCCTTCGGATGTGGTCGGTGACGAGACCACCCTCGACGCCGCTTTCCGCGCCACGCTGGCCCGCATCGAGCAGCGCTGCCGGGCCTTCTTCGCCCTTCCCTTCGACAGCCTCGGCCGCGACGAACTCAAGCGCGAGCTGGATCGCATCGGCGCGCTCTGAGCAGGAGGCAACATGTCCGAGCAACTGCCCAACCTCGACCTTTCCCTGTTCGACCTGCCGCCAGCGACGGCCCGCACCCGCCAGCACAAACCGCGCATCCTGCTGCTGTACGGATCGACGCGGGAGCGGTCGTTCAGCCGCTTGCTGGTGGAAGAAGCGGCCCGCCTGCTGGAGCACTTCGGCGCCGAGACGCGCCTCTTCAATCCTTCCGGTCTGCCTCTGCCTGACGACGCCGCGGTGGAACATCCCAAGGTGCAGGAGCTGCGTGATCTGGTGCAGTGGTCGGAAGGCCAGGTGTGGTGCTCGCCGGAACGCCACGGCGCGCTGTCCGCGGTGTTCAAGGCGCAGATCGACTGGATTCCTCTCGCACTCGGCGCCGTGCGCCCCACCCAGGGCAAGACGCTCGCCGTGATGCAGGTCTGTGGCGGGTCGCAGTCGTTCAACGTGGTCAACCAGTTGCGTGTGCTCGGCCGCTGGATGCGTATGTTCACCATCCCCAACCAGTCCTCGCTGCCCAAGGCGTACCTGGAATTCGACGATGCCGGGCGCATGAAGCCCTCGGCGTACTACGACCGTGTGGTGGACGTCATGGAGGAACTGGTGAAGTTCACCGTACTGCTGCGCGATCACCAGGCATTCCTGGTGGATCGTTATTCGGAACGCAAGGAAAGCGCCGAGCAGCTTTCCGCCCGCGTGAATCAGCGCTCGATCTGAGACAGTCAAGCCCATCGAAACCCGGCCGGCTCGCCCCGGCGATCCGGCTCATCTGCGCCGGATGGCGGCGGGCACGGCGACTGGCCGGCAGGCCTGGAGATCCTCGTCGATTCTCGGAAATTGCTGGATGAACTCTCTGTCGGTCATAGGCGGACGGACATTCAAATGCGTCGAACAGGCGGCGGCCGCCGACTTTTGTCGGTGCATGTTGGTAGTCGTGACATCCTTGTCGATCGTGTTCATCAAACCACTCGATCAAGGTCCCAAGGATTGCCAGGACCCTGTCTATGGCCTCACCCGACGTTTGAGGTTGCGCTTTGACGCTTCACCATGACCGGGTCATATAGTCTCTGCCGAACTCTTCGCCTAAGCCGGGACCGAAGGAGCCTGCCCGATTTCCATTCAGAGAGCTCAGGCGAGCCAGGGGTTCGCCTGAAGATGTCGAGTTTCAAATGCCTTGATCTGCTCGGTGCGCTGCAGCGTGCTGCCGATGGCGTCCAGGCCGCGAATAAGCGCGTCCTTACGCAGCGTGTCGATACTGAACGCGATGTTGCGCCCGTCCGCCAAGCGGATGGCTTGGTCGACCAGGTCGACTTCAATGGAGGCATTTTGCGGTTCGGCGACCATTGCACCCAACGCTTGCAGCTCGGCCTCGCTCAGTTGTATGAGCAATACGCCGTTTCGTTGGCAATTGTCGAAAAAGATACCGGCGAAGCTGGTGCCGATGATGGCGCGAATACCCAGTTGCTTGAGTCCCCAGACAGCATGCTCACGGCTAGAACCACAACCGAAGTTCGGGCCTACAACCAGAAAGCTGGATTGACTCCAAGGCGCCTGATTGAGCACGAACTCAGGATTGGGGTTGCCTTCCTGTAAAAAACGCAGATCGAAGAACACACCGCGATCCAGACCGTTGCGATCGATGCCCTTGAGAAATTGCTTAGGCATGATCACGTCGGTGTCGACGTTGGCAGCGAGAAACGGAGCGGCTACACCGCTGACAGTAGTGAATGGCTGCATCTCAGGCCTCCAGCGACAGGGTACGAACATCGGTCAGGCGGCCACTGACGGCCGCAGCCGCGACCATGGCAGGGCTCATCAAGTGCGTGCGTGCACCTGCCCCCTGGCGTCCTTCGAAGTTACGGTTGGTGCTCGAGGCGCAGCGGTCACCGGGCGATAGCACGTCATCGTTCATCGCCAGACACATGGAGCAACCGGACTGGCGCCATTCGAAGCCTGCTTCCTGAAAGATTTGCGCCAGGCCCTCGGCTTCCGCCTGGTCGCGGACCTGCGTCGAGCCGGGCACGATCATCGCGCGCACACTTGCCGCGACCTTGCGCCCTCGCACTACACGCGCTGCGTCGCGCAGGTCTTCAATGCGGGCATTTGTGCAGGAGCCGATGAAGGCGTGGCTGATGGCGATTTCAGTCAGCGGCGTTCCAGGCTCGAGTCCCATGTAACGCAGGGCACGCTGTAGATCCATACGACGAATCGCATCGGGCTCGTCCGCAGGGTCAGGTACGCAGGCACCAATGGGGGCGGCCTGATCGGGGCTGGTGCCCCAGGTCACCATGGGGATCAGCTCACTGGCGTCGAGCTCCACTTCCTTGTCGAACTGCGCGCCAGGATCGCTGTAGAGCTCCCTCCACTTCTCCAGCCCCTGTTCCCACAGCGCGCCCTTGGGTACACGAGGCTTGTCCTTGAGATAGGCGTAAACCTTCTCGTCTGGTGCCATGAACGCGCCGCGTGCGCCAGCCTCTACCGCCATGTTGCAAATGGTCATGCGGGCTTCGACGCTAAGCGACTCGATGGTGCTGCCGGCGAATTCGATGGCGTACCCCGTTGCCCCGGAAGCACCGATGCGCTGGATCAGCGCCATGATGATGTCTTTTGAAGTGACGTCCGGCCCCATCTCGCCCTGAACGGTCACGCGCATCGTTTTCAGGCGTTTGTAGACCAGCGTCTGTGTAGCCAGAAGGTGCTCGATCTCGGAAGTGCCGATACCGAAGCCGAACGCCCCCAAGGCACCGTAGGTGGTCGTGTGGCTATCACCTGCCGCCACCACCATGCCGGGCAGGATGAAGCCCTGCTCGGGCGCGACCACGTGTTCGATACCCTGGCGCTTGTCCAGCACATCGAACAGCTCGATACCGAAGTCGCGGCAGTTTTCTTCGAAGTACGACACTTGCAGCGCACCGCCCGCATCCGGCATGGCGGCGATACGTTGCGGGGCAGTCGGGTTTACGTGGTCAACGACGCATAGCGTGGCCGAGGGACGCCACACTTTCCTCTTGGCTTCGCGCAGGCCACTGAACGCTTGCGGACTGGTGTATTCGTTGGCGACCTGCCGATCGATATAGAGCAGCACATGGCCCTGGTCATCCAGGGTGCAGACCGTATGGGAGTCGATGTGCTTGTCGTATAGAGTTTTAGGCTGGTTCATTAGGCGGTTCTCGCTGGTGCTTGTTATGCGAGTGTCCTGAGACATCACGGTGGCGCTACGCTAGGCATGCCAAACAAGGATATTGAATGCGGTACGCAACTCAATCCCTGAGAGGAGTTTTCTAAATACACAATTTGTGGATTATTGATAAACAGGTTCATTAGACTCGTAAATACAGAACGACCCGTTGCCCATCGTCAGTGGCTGCATTTGACCGGTTAGTTACCATCGCTCTGGCTGACCATTCTTGTCCTCTCATGTGGAGGACTCACCATTAACTTCATCGCTACCTGCAGCAGTCAGCCCTTGGAAAAAGGAAAATTGGTCGGGCAGAAATCCTCGCTCCGCCTGAGAGATATCTGGCTATCCGGGTAAGGCTTTTACGAATGAAGCGGGAACAGCAAATAATCGACGCAGCCAAAACAGGTATCCTGGATCCGCAGCGCGCGGGCGCGATTTTGCGTGCCAAGAGTTGTCCATTGCAGCGATGGGAGCGGTAATAAAGCATCAGGCAATCGACGTAGTGGGCAGTGCAAAACATTGCAGAAGCCACGAATCACTCTACTACGATAGCGTTTTCGGAGCTGCCGGTGCCGCTCCACAAACCAAACGTTTAGATCGCTCTCATGCCAGAAATTTCATCACTTCATCAAGCAGTAACTCTGGCACTTCCTCTGGCAAGTAATGGCCGGCAGGAAGGGCCTTTCCTTGCACATTGGTCGCGACTTGTTGCCACTCATACAGCGGGTCGAAGCAGCGTCCGACGACCCCTTCCGCGCCCCACAATACCAGTAGCGGCGTGTCTAAACGGTGACCAGCTGATCGGTCTTGCCGATCATGCTCCAGGTCAACGCCTGCACTCGCACGGTAATCTTCGCATATTGCATGCGCCGTTCCGGGCAGACTCAGGCAGCGCAGGTATTCAGCGAAAGCTTTCTCTGTGAAAGGTTTCATACCCGCGCTACGTGAGCCCATTACGCTGCGCAGATATAATTCCGGATCAGCTTGAATCAAAGTTTCAGGGAAGGGTGTCGGGCGAATCAGAAAAAACCAATGCCAGTAGGCGCGTGCAAAGACCTCGGTTGTCTGCGAATACATCGCTAGCGTAGGTGCAATATCCAAAAGGATTAGACGGCGTACCGCGTCACTATGGTCGACAGCCAGTCGGTGTGCGACTCGGGCACCGCGGTCGTGAGCCAGTACGTCGAAGGTCTCGAAGCCCTGTGCGCGCATCAACCCTAGACCATCGCGAGCCATTTCCCGTTTCGAGTAGGCCTGATGATCATGGCCGCCGGCAGGCTTGCTGCTGTCACCGTAACCTCTAAGGTCGGCGGCAACTACTGTAAAATGGCGAGCCAACTGTTCAGCTACCTTGTGCCAGATAACATGGGTTTGCGGATGGCCATGGAGCAGCAAAATACCCGGTCCTGACCCGCCTTTACGGTAGGTTATACGGACTCCGTTGACGTCACACTCGTACTTCTGGAACTCAGCGAACATACCCTTAACCCCTTACTCGTGTTGTCCACCATGCTAAGCCGAAGGAGGGTGATCGCAAGCCAGAATGCGTGGTTCTGGAATTCATGAAACGTGCATGACCGGGGCGGTTAAGCGCTTTACTATTCTGACAAATGCTTGAAGTAGTCTGCTAGAAACTCTACACAGACACGCAACTTGGCAGAGTTAGACAGACGTGTCGGATAGACCGCCCAGACATCGGCGCTCTGGCTGTAGTCATGCAGCAACTGAACTAGCTTGCCTTGCTCCAGCAACGGCCTCACATCCCACATAGAACGCAATAAAATGCCGCGCCCACTCAGCGCCCATTGAAGTACGATCTCGCCATTGTTAGACGACAACGGTCCGCTGACACGCGCGCTATATGTCTTCCCGTTGCGGTCTATATGCCAGACGCCAAAGGCGTTATTGCGCTCCTTTAGCACTAGACAGTCGTGTCGTTGCAGGTCGTCAATGCTCTCTGGTGTGCCGCGCCTAGCTAGGTAGTCGGGCGAGGCGCAGAGCACCCGTGTATTGCTGACAAGACGCTTGCTTATGTGTTGGCCAGGTAGGTCATCTCCGACACGGATTTCCAAGTCAAAGCCTTCGCCAACGATGTCCACCACCCTATCGAACACTTCCAGGCGCACTTCCAGCTCTGGATAATGTTCGGCCATCGACGATATGGCCGGTGCCACATGATTGCGGCCGAAGCCAAAGCTGGTGCAGATATGTATCAACCCTCGCGGGGTCTGTCGCGCCTGCGAAAGCTCATCGAACAGATCGTCCAAATCACCAAGGATGCGTACCGCCCAGCGCTGCGCACGCTCACCATCCTCGGTAAGAGCAATGCGACGAGTGGTGCGATGCAGCACCTTGGTCTTCAGTGCCCCTTCGAGAATCTGTATGCGCTTGCTGACATAGGCAGGTGATAGTCCTAGCTCATCCGCAGCTCCGGCAAAGCTCTGCTTGCGGATTACCGTAAGGAACACCCGCAAATCCTCAGGCAATGGCAGTTGATCACGAATCGTGTTCATAGACCCCATACTTAGCTTGTTTTTCACACGCGGAGTGGAAGATAGCATGCTAGCAGCTGAACTTTGTAGCGAAGCCAGCAACGCCACGAGTCCTCACACAAAAATAAACAGAGGAATAACGCTATGCACATTCTCCGCGCATTTGTAATCCGTCCAATTCTCTCTCCAGTAGTTTGTCAACTGCGGTCATCGCAAGCCGACTGCCCTAATGAAGTAATCCGCAAGAGTGAAGGTGGCCTATGAACAAGCCACTTAAAGAAGAACGTTTATCGCCGACCACCGCCATGTCAAATTCGTTAGTTACCGGTCATGAGCCCGAAGCCTCCAATAACACCGCTGCTAAGATAGGCTTTTTCCTAGGCCCACTATTGCTGTTGCTATGCCTGCTGAGTGACCCACCTTCCGGTATGTCGGTCACTGCCTGGGCTGTCGTGGGGTTAGCACTCTTGGTGGCCACCTGGTGGTCTACCGAGGCCATTCCAATCCCCATCACTTCGCTACTACCAATCCTTTTGGTTCCTGCGTTAGGTATCGACACCCTGGGCAATGCCACCAGTCAATATGCCAATCCGATAATTTTCTTGTTTCTCGGTGGTTTTCTCCTGGGCTTGGCTATGGAGCGCTGGAATCTGCACAAACGCATCGCGTTGCACACGTTGTTGGCCGTTGGTAGTCGCCCAACCCATCAGGTCGCAGGGTTCATGCTCGCTACTGCGTTCCTCAGCATGTGGGTCAGCAATACCGCTACCACAATTATGATGTTGCCCATTGGCCTATCAGTCATAGGCATGCTTAGCCGGGGCGACAGTGAGAGCAACGTAGAACGTGAGCGCTTTGCCACAGCACTGCTTTTGGGTATTGCCTATGCAGCAAGCATCGGGGGCATAGCCACTCTGATAGGCACACCTCCGAACGCCTTGCTGGCAGCCTTTCTTCAAGACAACTACAACATTCATATCGGCTTTGGACAGTGGATGCTGATCGGACTTCCGGTGTCCATTCTGCTACTGGCATTTACTTGGTGGTGGCTGACTCGCAAAGGCTTCAATCTATCTGGACATGGCAGTGAAGTCTTGTTTAATCAAGAGCTCGCTGATCTTGGTCCGCTCTCCAAAGGAGAGAAGTTGATCGGATTGGTCTTCGTCTTGACTGCGCTCTCATGGATATTCCAACCACTGATTGCGAACTACTTTCCAGGCGTGAATGACACCACCATTGCGCTCGCCGCAGCCATATCCCTATTTATTATTCCGGTAGATGCGAAAAGACGGGTTTTCCTGATGAGCTGGGAGCACACCGTTAAACTTCCTTGGGGCGTGCTACTGCTGTTCGGCGGCGGATTGTCCCTTGCGGCGGTTATTCGGACCACTGGTTTGGCTGAGTGGATAGCTCAAGGCCTGGGTACTTTTGGCACATTACCGGTACTGCTCATGCTCGGAGTGGTAGTCCTAGTGATCATCTTCCTCACTGAGGTCACCTCCAACACCGCGACCGCAGCAGCCTTCCTGCCACTTCTGGGGGCTCTAGCCATTTCCCAGGGCTTTCAAGTGGAACTGCTTGTGGTGCCTGCCGCAATAGCCGCCAGCTGCGCATTTATGTTGCCTGTGGCCACGCCACCAAACGCGATTGTCTTTGGGGCCGGCCATATGCGCATCAAGTCGATGGTCTGTGCGGGTTTCATGCTCAACCTTGCCGGTTTGGTGATTGTCACCCTTGTCAGTTACTTCCTGATCGGAACGGTGTTGGGTTAACCCCTTAGTCCATGTCGCTGGAGCACTCATTACAGGGCTCAGGCTGCTCTAGTGAGCATGCAAATTCAGAACTCTAACGGCTCTACAGCGTAATTCTCTGGGCTCGAAGCTAGAACGTAAACTCCCTTCTAATACAGTGCTGGTCGCTGGTGATCAGCAAGGGGGGCGGCTTAATAAAAATTTGAGAAAATAACAATGAATCCTTATGCGTCCAGTTTTTTTACCCTCCTCGGCGTGGGTAACTTGGCTCTCTGCATGCCACTGATCAGCCAGGCATCCGGCTTTGCTGAGGACACCAAGGTCACTCTTGGCCTGCGCAACTTCTACCTCAACCGCAACTTCGTCAATCCAGCTTACCCACAGGTCAAGGCCGAGGAATGGACTCAGAGTTTTATTCTCGACGTTCGCTCGGGATTTACTGAAGGCCCTATTGGATTTGGTATCGACATCATGAGTTTGACTGCAGTAAAGCTCGATGGCGGTCGCGGCACCAGCGGCACTCAACTGCTACCGGTACATGACGATGGTAGCCCGGCCGACGTCTTCGGACGCCTTGCCGTGGCCGGTAAGGCCAAACTGTCGAAAACCGAGTTAAAGGCTGGCGAGTGGATGGTGGTGCTGCCAATTCTGCGCTCCGATGACGGTCGCGCGTTGCCACAGACCTTTCAGGGGGCCCAGTTAACCTCCAATGAAATCAACGGACTGACCCTATACGGCGGCCAGTTTCGCCAGAACAGTCCACGTGACGACGCCAGCATGAAGAACATGAGCTACAAAGACACCGTGGGCGGCCGTACTGGCGTGTCCGATCGCTTCAACTTCGTCGGAGGAGAATACAAGTTCAACCAGAATCGCACCCAAATCGGCCTGTGGAATGCCGAACTGCAGGACGTCTATAGCCAGCAGTACCTACAACTGGTGCACAGCCAGCAGCTAGGCAACTGGGCCCTGGGCGCAAACCTCGGTTACTTCATCGGCGACGAAGACGGCCGTGCCATGGCCGGCGACCTGGACAACAAAACCTACTCTGGACTGTTCTCGGCCAAGACCGGCAACCATACCTTCTATGTCGGTATGCAGAAGGTTAGCGGCGACACAGGCTGGATGCGGGTTAACGGCACCAGCGGCAGCACCCTCGCAAACTTTAACTTCAATTCCAGCTACGACAACGCTGGTGAGCGCTCTTGGCAGGTGCGCCACGACTACAACTTTGCCGGTGTGGGCATCACCGGACTAGTTCTGATGAATCGCTACACCAGTGGCAGCAACGTGCACACTGGGTCCACTACCGACGGGAAGGAATGGGGGCGGGAAACTGAGTTGGTATATGTAGTTCAGAGTGGCGCGCTGAAGAATCTAAACGTGCGCTGGCGCAACTCAAGCATTCGTCGCGATTTTAGCAGAAACGAGTTCGACGAGAATCGCCTGATACTCAACTATCCAATTTCAATTCGTTAACATCACCCACGGCAAACCAATAAGGCGGGCCAGGATCGGCGATTAGCAGTCACTCCCGATAAGACAATCACAGCCTGCATTGTGGGCTTACATACCGTTGAGCAGCTCCTGCCCGATCTTATTTGCAGTATCAAAGTCGAGCCGCTGAATAGCCTTTCGCAGTGCATCTAGATGTTCGCTATCGATATCCAATTGGTACCGTTCGATTTCCTCCAACTTTGCGATAGCTCTCATATTATGAGCCCCGAGCAACTCAACCAGCTCGCCCAATCGCTCCCGCAGAAAGCCATCAGACACGCTGCCCACGGTGGTATCTGGTTTAATGTTATTACTTCCAAACATAACCCGGAGTCCTTGAAGGCTATCACCCACCAGACGTTCCAATGCATCTAGATCGACAGCTTTCAAAGCTCCCCCAAACTCAGTGGACTCTGTTTCTAAAAAATAGGCCTCGTATCGTGAGGCCTGGCCCGCTAAGGCGAGGCACCCCATAGTTCCGGCAGTTCCCTTTATTGTGTGCATCAACTCGGCGGTAGCATTGAGGTCATTAGCTTGCTCACGCAGCTGAGCAATCAAAGACTCCATTTGGGACCCAAAGGAATCCAGCAGTCGCTGCACCAGCCCCTCATTACCACTGAAGCGCCGAAGGATAGCTTTGCGGTTTTCGAGAAGAGAGTCTGTAGTTTGTTCATTTACGATCTGTTTTCGGCGTTCAGTCTCATGGTGGAGTTGTTGGAGGATGGTGCTTACCAGCACTTCCATGTCGAAAGGCTTGGGAACATGAGCGTTCATACCGGCCTCGATGCAAGCACGCTTATCCATTTCGGAAGCGTTTGCAGTCATCGCAATGATCGGTAAGTTTTCAAATCCAGACGTGGCACGAATCCACCTCGTTGCTTCAGGGCCGTCGACAACTGGCATCTGCATGTCCATCAGGACTAAGTCAAAGTGGTCGGGTTTCGTTACTACGGCTTGCGCCCCCTCAGCCCCATCTCGTGCTAGCTCCACTGCCGCCCCTTCTTTCGAGAGTAATTCCTCGGCCACTTGACGGTTCACCGGATTGTCCTCAACTACCAGGATGCGAAGGCCAACAAGACGCGATCCTAATGTGAGTTCCAAGGCCGATCCCTTGTTACCAGACTCGCCATTGAGCGCCTCAGCAATAGCCGTGATCAGCTGTTGTGGCGTGAGCGGCTTGGTTAGAAACGAGGCGAACGGTGCAGCATGATTTTCCTTTAGGGTTGCCAGCGTTCCCCGGCCATAGGCCGTGATCATGATAATAACTGGCGAACTTTGGTCTCCGCTCAAAGACTGAACCAGCTTTGCGGCGGCAACCCCATCCACTTCAGGCATTCGCCAATCCATCAGCACAAGGTCAAAAGGCTTCCCTTCGTTCACCGCCGCCACAATCTTGCCGACCGCACGCAACGCTCCATCCACGAGCTCCGCGTTCCAACCTATCGATTCGATTGTTTGTTTGAGCGACAGCCCTGAAATCGAATTGTCGTCTACAATTAGCACGCGCAGATGAGGCTGGAGGGTAGGAAAACTATCTCGAAGAGTTTGGTCTTCGTCGACCGGCAGCTCCAGCTCAAACCAGAAATTACTGCCCTGGCCAGGGTCACTTTCGACGTGGAGCTTGCCCCCCATAAGCTCAACAAGATGGCGGCATATGAACAACCCGAGACCGGTACCGCCAAAGCGTCGAGTAGTCGAGGCTTCCGCTTGGGTGAAACTGTCGAAAATGCGAGCCAACTGCCCCGGAGTAATACCAATACCGCTGTCGCGCACTTCTACGCGAATCCTCACGCTTGCCTCGCGGCGCTCGAGCATGCGCAAACTAATCATGACCTGCCCGTGCTCAGTGAATTTCAGAGCATTGCCTGCCAGGTTAATTAGAATCTGCTGTAGACGAAGGCGGTCACCAACTAGCGCTGCCGGTAGGGATGTATCGATGTCGAAAACCACTTCGACATCCTTCTCACCCAAATTACCGGCCAGCACGGCAGCTAGATCCTGCATGAGCGATTCGACCGCAAACGCATGCTGCTCTAACTCGAGTTTGCCCGCCTCGACTTTTGAATAATCCAGTATGTCGTTGAGCAACCCAAGTAGGGCCTTTGCAGCCCCTTGAGCCTTGTCCAGATAGTCGCGTTGGCGCTCAGTGAGTTCGGTTTGACGGGCAAGCAGAAGCATCCCCAATACCGCATTCATCGGGGTGCGTATCTCATGGCTCATGTTGGCCAGGAAGGACGACTTTGCGGCACTTGCAGAATCAGCAAGTTCCTTTGCAATCAACAAGTCCGCTTGCAACTCACGCTCGTGAGTGATATCGATATTGATGCCCGTCACACGGACAGGGTTGCCCTGAGGGTCGCATGACACCCGGGCAGCAGCCTGAACGAAGCGTATCTGGCCATTGGCGTGAACGACCCGAAAGATTGGATCGTAAAGTCCAGCGCCCTCAATCACCGCTTCAAATTTGGCTTCGACCTCAGCCAGATCGTCCGGGTGTACCCGCATACGCCAGTGCTCATAACTGAGACCTTGCTCTCTGAGCGACAATGGGTGCCCATATATCTTAAACATCCGGTCATTCCACTCAAGCGAGCGGCTCGGGAGCTCCAAGCTCCAGATACCCAACTCGGCAGCATCAGTTGCCAATGCAAAGTGGTCGCGCATTTGGGTCAACACATCGCGTTGTCGTTGCTGCTCGGTCAAGTCCGACAGAATGCCAACGACCATTCGCTCACCCTCGAGTACCATTACCCCAAGGCTGATTTGTACTGGAAACACACTCCCATCGCGGCGCATCGCTTCGATTTCGCGATTGATCCCAATCGCACGATCATCGACGCGACGAAAGCTCTCCAAATACTGGTCATGTTTGGCCGCAAACCGCTCGGGCATCAGGATGGAAACATTACGTCCAATGAGCTCCTCCGTCACGTAGCCGAAGGTTTTCTCGGTGGCGGGATTGCAAGATCGAATGATGCCAAAGCTATCGACAGTAATGATCGGGGTGGTTGCAGTATCGAGGATACCCCGCGTCGTCTCCAGGCTGGACATAAGATCACGAGTTCGCTTAACTACTTCGGTCTCCAGTTGGAGATTAATGCTCTGCAAATGAGCTTCGTAAGCCTTGCGCGCTGTCACGTCCCGAACGGTTTTTGATACACCGATGATTTGTCCTTTGCCGTTTTGGATGGGCGATACAGTCACAGAGATGTCGCGCAGGTTACCGTCCTTGCGCCGACACTGAGTATCGAAACTCTCTACTCGCTGATCGCTGACGATATGCTCCAAGATGTCCGCTTCCCCCTGATCGCGGTCAGAAGGAACGATCAGGTCAGCAACTTTGAATCCCAATACGTCGTCTTGGGTATATCCAAATAGATGCTCTGCGCCGGGGTTCCAGCTGGTGATGGTTCCGTCAATCTTCTGGCCGATAATTGCGTCGACTGAGTTTTCTACGATTGCGCTCATCCAAGCCTGAGCATTGGCGACGTCTCGACGGCGCTGTCGGCTTACTTGAAGAATGCTGACTAGGTAAGCCAGGAGCAGGCTTAAGAGGCTGCCTCCCACGAGTATAAATCGGGGCGAAACCTGATTGAACCGCTTAACAAACAGACCGTTTGCACGGTAGTCGAGACGCCAAGTCCGGCCAAATACCTCCAACGTGGCGTAAACGTGATGCTTATCTTCGCTGCTGCTAGCTTCTGCAGCACTAGCAAAGAAGATAGATTGACTATTGCTGTCAGTGATATCGGCGAGGGTGAAGTTTACGGCAGCAGCATCCACTAAACCGCGGAGAACCTCCTCTGTAATCAGCGGCGCGTAGCTCCAACCTATAGCGCTAGCCTCCCGCTCTTCTATGGAATTAGGCGTCTGCCAACCGCCGTAGATAGGTAACAGAATTAAAAAGGATTGCAGTGGTTTTCCCGTGGCTTGAACCAACGTGATTGGCCCGGTCAACCGACACTCGCCCGTCTGTACCGCCTCCCAGGCCGCCGTGCGCCGATTTTTTTCAGATGCTATGTCCAAGCCTACAGCTTGACGGTTTTGCTGAACCGGCTCGATATACTGGATAACAAAGCGCTCACCGTCATTCGGCGAAAGGTGGCGCAAAGAAAAGTCAGGCCAACCATCAGCCCGGGCACGCTGAAGAAACGGGGTCTCTTCAGACTTGAGTACCCTCCGAATGAACCCAAACCCTCTCGAACCGGGGAATTCTCTTTCCAAGTCACGGGTCAGAGCATACCGGTGAAAGTCGCTACGGGTGATGTTGGCTGAGCCCATAGCCAAGACCGCAGCGCGAGCGCCTCGAAGTCCATATTGGTATCTTTCAAAGCGTGCGCTGATGTCTTCAGCCAAGGTCTTGGCCCCGATTTCAAGCTCCTGGTTGATCTGACGATCATTAGCATCGCTCAGCATCCAAGCAGCGCCTATCGAACAGCAAATGCCGATAGCCAGCGTCAACCAGGCTCCAGTTTGAATGCCTTTCAAAGCACGTTTCAGATTCACTACTCCTCCTCACTCCCTGATCGGTCTAGCCTGAGAGTATCGTCCACTATGGCAGAAGTATTGCTGGACGAGCGTGCTGGGGTAGCTGGGCTTGCTGCACTTCGCGCTACCGCATTACTCTGGAGGCCAGAGAATTATAGTTGTTCTAGAAAAGGTCCTGCCGAGGCGACTCCATGCCACAAAACTCTCTAAGGAAGGATAACGTCATCTTGGTCGTAGATGATCAGGAAAGTGATGCTGAGGTGCTACGTGAAGCCTTGATCAAATTTGGGCATACCCATGTGGCCGTCACAAGCGCTCAAGCCCTTGACCTTGCCAGGCGATATCGCCCAGATGTCGTGCTGTTGGACATTCAGATGCCTGACAAAGACGGCTTGGCAATCTGCAGAGAGATGAAGGCCGATCCTAAGCTCTGTGATGCAGCCGTGATCTTTGTGACAGCCCACTCGCAGCGAACGATGCAAGTCCAAGCACTGGAGAGTGGTGGAGTAGACTTCGTTCAGAAGCCGATTGACGTCCCCATTGTCCAAGCTCGAGTTCGCGCGCACCTAAACCTCCGCAGCCAAGCCAAGCGCCTGGCTTACCTCGACGCCATCACGGGTCTGCCGAATAGAATCCTTTTGATTGATCGCTTACAGCAGGCTGCTCAGCAGGCGCAGCGTCTCAACACCTCTACCGCCCTGGTACTGCTCAATCTGGATGATTTCAAGAGCATCAATAATCACGCCGGTTACGCGTTGGGTGACAGAGCACTACAAGAGGTTGCCCGCCGTCTGGAGGCATTGACTAGCAGGCATGTTGAGACCGTAGCCAGACCCTCAGGTGATGAGTTCGCAGTTCTGCTTACTGGCTTCAGGCGGACCGATGCCATCAACGCTTTTGTAGAGGATATGCTCGTAGACTTGGCTCGCCCCCTGCAGCTGGAAGGCATTCGTTTTGATTTGTCCGCATGCGCCGGGATCAGTGTCTACCCCGATGATAGCAAGAACGAATCCGAACTATTTGGCCATGCGGAAGCAGCGATGTACCAAGCTAAAAAGCAAGGGCGTGGCAGGTATCGCTTTTTCTCCGAATCTCTTGAGACTGCAACAAGGGCACGGCATTTACTTGAACGCCATATGCGAGCTGCGCTGGAGCAGGGCGTTTTTGAGGTTTTTTATCAGCCGATGTACAGCGCCAGCCAGCAAAGATTCTGCCGCATGGAAGCTCTGCTGCGCTGGCGTCAATCTGACGGCTCACTGGTCTCACCCGCTGACTTCATTCCGGTAGCCGAAGAAACTGGTTTGATCGATCCACTTGGCAGGTACGTGTTGCACCAAGCTTGCGTTGACTCCCGCAGGCTGCTGCAAGCCGGCTTAAGGATTCCCGTCTGCGTCAATATTTCTGCAGTCCAGTTTCGTGAGGATGACTTCCTAGAAATGGTTCTAAGGATACTGGCCGAATCGGGTTTGCCATCGGACATGCTTGAGTTGGAAATCACCGAAGGAGTCTTGGCGACAGACACGTCTTGGACTCGAAAAATCTTGGGTGAATTACGTGACAACGGTATTCGAGTTGCGATTGATGACTTTGGCACGGGTTACTCCAGCTTGGCTTATCTCAAAAAACTACCAATTGATGTACTAAAGATTGATCAAGGATTTGTTCGTGACATGCTCAGCGACGCAAGTGATGCTGATATTGTTCAGGCGATAGTCAGACTTGGACAGGCTCTTAATCTCGAACTGGTTGCCGAAGGTGTGGAAAACGAAAAACAAGCGGCGAAGCTAATAGATCTGGGCTGCCATATTATGCAGGGATATTTCTATTCTCGCCCAAACACTTATCAGGATGTATTTAAGCTGCTACATACAGAGCAAATGAATTCTAACTCGAGCTGAATTTTTTTCTCGCTGCGTAATAACCCGAGGATTTGATGAATAAAGTCAAGCATAGCAACGGCGGCCTACCGAAGGTTTTAGTGGTGGATGACCAGCCTGTAAACGTCATGGTTCTCCATGAGATGCTTGAAGGGTTGTATGATGTCTATATGGCTGCAAGCGGAGTGGACGCAATTGAAGTGGCCAACAAGACTAATCCAGACGTAATTTTACTTGATATTATATTAAGCGATATAAATGGCTATGAAGTATGCAGACACCTAAAGGCAGATAAAAAAACCGCAGACATACCGATAATATTTATTACAGCTAAAAATGAAGAGGAAGACGAAAGGATCGGGCTTGATGCCGGCGCGGTCGATTACATACGCAAGCCATTTAATTCAGCCATAACACTCGCAAGAGTAAAACCCAGATAACGCTAAAGCGTCAGGCTGATCATCTGCGTAGCCTAGCAAGCTTGGACGGGCTGACTGGAGTACATAATCGTCGCGCCTTCGACTCAATGCTTTCCCAGGCACTAGCCCAGTCCTACCGAGATAAGACCCCAGTTTCGTTAATTATGCTCGATATAGATTATTTCAAGCGTTATAACGACCACTATGGTCACTTAGAAGGTGATCACTGTCTAAAGCTGGTAGCCAATGCGCTTGAGGAATTCTGTAGGAGGCCGTTCGATTTCGTTGCTCGTTACGGAGGTGAGGAGTTTTCCTGCATCTTGCCTAATACATCGCTAGCGGGCGCTGGGCAGGTCGCAGAAGGTATGCGGGAAGCTGTAGCGGGTCTCAAAGTCCCGCATGCCAAGTCAGATGTGAGTGATTGGGTTAGCATCTCCTTGGGCGTGGCCCACTGTCAGCCTCCAGGCACGATTAGCCCTGATGAACTGCTAAAGAAAGCAGATGACGCGCTCTATCGAGCGAAGCAAAAAGGGCGTAACCAAGTCAGTCTCTAGTGCCGCTAGCTGTGATCTCTCAGTAGGTTGTTCATCCGGGGCATTCCCGGAATTCTGGAAGTGCGACCAACCAAGCACTCCAGGAGCCCCGGATGAACCTGCATAAACATGCCCGTCTTACCCCTCGGGGTCGAGCCCTTCTTGTCCAGCGCATAGAGCAGGGCTTGCGTGTCGAAGAGGCGGCTCAGGCTGCGGGCGTGAGCGCTCGAACCGCCTACAAGTGGCTCAGACGTTTCCGCGAGGAAGGTGAGGCATTGTTGCACGATCGCTCATCGCGCCCCAGATCCTGCTCGCATGCCACCCGTGACGGGCTACTCGATCGCCTTGTCGAGCAGCGCCGGGCACGCAAGACCTATCGACAGATTGCTGACGACCTGGGTTTGGCCGTCAGCACGGTAGCGCGTTGCCTGAGAAGGCTCGGTTTGCATCGGCTGGCAGAGCTGGAGCCAGCGCCACCCGTGCTGCGCTACGAATACGCCAATCCCGGCGATCTTCTGCACCTGGACATCAAAGCTCGGCCGCTTCTGGAAGCCCGGACACCGGGTCACCGGCGACCGCCAGCAGTGCTCCCGATGGTGCCGGCTGGGAGTTCGTGCATGTGGCCATCGACGACGCGTCCCGGCTGGCCTTCACCAGCCTGCACCCGGACGAGCGCGGCACCAGCGCCTGTCAGGCCTTGTTGCAAGCCCTGCGTTACTACCGTGGTCTGGGCATCGGTTTCCGGCGGGTCATGACAGACAACGGCGCCTGCCACTGTTCCCGGGCGTTCCACCTCCTATGTGCTCGCCTTAGGCTACGGCATATCCGTACCAGACCCTATACGCCCCGCACCAACGGCAAGGCCGAGCGCTTCATCCAGACGACGTTGCGTGAGTGGGCCTACGCCCGCAGCTACGACAGCTCCGAGCAGAGAGCCGCGGACTTGCCAGGCTGGCCGCATCACTACAACTGGCACAGGCCGCATGCCAGCCTCGACTACAAACCACCGATCAGTCGCGCTTTGCTTCTACTGAACAACGTACTGGGGTTACACAGCTAGCTGCCTGGCCGGGGGTTATTTCAACGCAGGGATGGTCGTGCGCGGACGGGCGACACGCGCCACGGCGGCTCATCAGCCGGCCTGACCGGCAGCCCGTCCGCTCGCGAACGCGCCCTCACCTGCAGCGAACCCACTAGGCCAGCGCCCTGCGGACGCGCCGGTGCGCACAGCGCTCCGACGGGCAGCAGGCTCAAAGCTCGGCTTTAAGGCTGGCGACTGCTTCGCGAAACATCTGTGCCATGGGCTGCTTGCCGCCGTGCTGGTTGCCCCATGTTTGGGTCGTCAGCTTCAGGGCGCCGATGCAGAGGATGGCGACCATGCGAAGGCCCATCTGCCGTTCGGGTTGCCGCCAGACCTCGCAGAGCACATCGAACAACGCCTGTTCCTGTTCGGCATAAAAGCTCTGCTTGCGCGCCAGGAGCGACTCGCTCGAACGCATCAGTTCGTCCAGGGCCGCTGTTTCATCGGTGGTATAGCGCGCCAGTTGCCGCGCGATCACATCGCATACCGCCTCCAGCGGAGGCACGTCGGGTGAGGTCTTCAGCAGCTCGGCAAACAGGCTGGCCCAGCCGTCGCGCATCACCGAAATAACGATGTCATCCTTGGATTTGAAGTAGGAGAAGAACGTGCGCCGCGAAATTCCGGCTTCAGAGGCGATGGCGTCCAGAGTGGTGGCCACGTAGCCGTTGGCCAGGAACAGGCGCAGCGCGGCATCGACGATGCGCTGATGGGTTTCCACGCGCTTGTGCGCCCGCAAACCGTCCGCGGCGGGGAAGGGCGGCGTAAAAAAACGTTTTGACATGACTGCGCGCCTTGCAAGAAATTGCACTCAGTGCATTTAATAAAGCACTGAGTGTTAAAAATCATGCACTCAGCATAGCGTTCCTCTCTTGCGCAGGGCAAAGATCATGGCTAACTGGACAGCGTCCGATATTCCTTCTCAACACGGCCGAACGGCCGTTGTAACCGGTACCGGCGGCATCGGCCTGCAGGTTTCGCTGGCGCTGGCCAAGGCCGGTGCCCGCGTGGTCATCGCGGGAAGAAACCCCGCCAAAGGGGCGGAGGCCCTCGAACAGATTCGTCAGTCCGCCCCTGGCGCTGACGTTCACTTCGAGGTGCTGGACCTGGCGAGCCTCGATTCGATCGACGCGTTCGCGCAGCGCCTGCGTAGCTCACAGACCAGCCTGGACCTGCTGATCAACAACGCTGCGGTCATGACGCCGCCAAAGCGCTTACAGACGGCAGAGGGCTTCGAGCTGCAGCTCGGCACCAATTACCTGGGGCACTTCGCCCTGACCCTGCACCTGTTGCCGCTGCTGCATGCCGGCGAGCAGGCTCGAGTGGTGAGCCTTTCCAGCGTCGCTGCCAGAAGTGGTGCCATCGACTTCGATGATCTCCAGTCCAGCCGCCGCTATCGACCGATGGTGGCTTACAGCCAGTCGAAACTGGCCTGCCTGATGTTTGCCCTCGAGTTGCAGCGGCGCAGCGAGGCGGCAAGCTGGGGCATCCAGAGCATTGCCGCTCACCCCGGCATCGCCCGTACTGAACTGCTGGTAAATGGAGCGGGCGCCAACAGCGTTCCGGGGTTGTTGCGGCGCTACCTGTGGTTCCTGTTCCAGCCCGCCGCGCAAGCGGCGCTGCCCACGCTCTACGCCGCGACCGCGCGAATGGCTCGCGGCGGTGGGTACTACGGCCCGAACCGTTTGGGAGAAACCCGGGGCTATCCCGCTGTGGCCGCCCTTCCGCCGCAGGCCCTCGACACAGCGGTGGCCGCGAGGCTCTGGACGGAGACCGAGCAACTGGTCGAACTGCCCCGCCGGTGATGGTGCGTTGCAGGACCGTCGGGTGATCCCGCTGGCACCGCCACTGTGCAACGCCTCAGGTAGCCCGACGGGTTGCCTTTCACGATGCGCACCCGCGAACAGGGCGGACGCGTTCACCCGTCCGCCCTGTCGCGCCTGGCACCATCTGCCGAACTCGGTAAACACGTTGGATGGAAAACCGCGAAGCGTTTTCCACCGACAAGATCGACGTCCGAAGTGATCGGAAGAACCGATACCCGAAAGCGCCAGCGGGAAAAGCCGGTGGACAAGCAGAGCGTTTTCCACCCTACGAAAGCAACGCCCTCAGCCTTCCACCGCCGCCCACTGCTTGTTCAGCCGCTTGTCCGACACCGCCACCCGCGTGCCCAGCTGCTGGGCGAACAGGGATACGCGGTATTCCTCCAGCATCCAACGGTAGAGCTGCAGGTTGGCGTCGCGCTTGCCTTCCTGGGCGTGCTTGGCCAGGCGCGTCTGGTACTGGTCCCAATAGCCGGCCAGTTCGCCGGACCACACGCGGTCGCGTTGCAGCTGCGCGCCGATCTTCTCGAAGCGCTGCTCCACGGCCTTGAGGTAGCGCGGGTACTCGCGCAGCCATTCGGCCGGGGTTTCGCGAACAAAGCCGGGGTAGATCAGCCGGCCGAGCTGCGCCTTGATGTCGTTCAGCGCCACCGCCTGGGCCAGGTCGATCTTGCCTTTGAAGCGCTTCTGCAGGGCGTGCCAGAGCTTGAGGATGTCCAGCACGAGCCTGGCCAGGCGCTCGGCATGTTCGGTCCAGGCGCCGCGCTTCTTCTCGGCCAGCGCGGCCAGGGCGGCGCCGTCACGCGGGAGCGTGGCTTCGCCGTCGAGCACGCAGCTGTCGAGGCTGGCGAGCAGGATGTCCTCGACCAGCGCATCGACGCGGCCCATTTCGCGGTAGAGCAGGCCGAGGTCGGTCAGCCCCGGCAGCTTGTTGCGCAGGAACTTGGCGGGTTCGGCGAGTTGCTGAAGCAGCAGCCGTTGCAGCGCGCGACGGTGCTGGTACTCGGCTTCGGCCTGGGTCGGGAAACGGCCTTCCTTGACCGTGCCGCCCTCCTCCACCAGCGCCGGGTAGACGGTCATCGACAGCCCGGCGACCTTCTGCTGGGTTTTCTCGGCGACTTCGGCGAATGCCCTGGCTTCCACCGGGCCCTGCTGCTTCTGCGTCTGCGGGATCGCCAGGGCGGCCTGGCTGGCTTCGGCGAAACGCGCGGTGAGCTCGGCCAGGTCGCGGCCTTCGCCGAGGAACTTGCCGCGCGCATCGACCACCTCGATGTTCATCTTCAGGTGGCCGTCGAGCTGCGCCGCGGCTTCCGCCCAGGCGTCCTCGCTCACCCGTGCGCCGGTCATGCGTTGCAGCTCGCGGCCGAGGGATTCGGGCAGCGAGCCCTCGGCGAAGACGACCTTGGCCAGCGCCGCCTTGACGAAGTCCGGCACCGGCACGAAGTTCTTGCGGATCGCCTTGGGCAGGTTGCGCACCAGCGCCACCGCCTTGGTTTCCAGCAGGCCGGGCACCAGCCAGTCGAGGCGCTCGCTGCGCAGTTGCGGCAGCAGCGGCGCCGGCACGCGCAGGGTCACGCCGTCGCGCGGGTGATTGGGCTCGAAGTGGTATTCCAGCGCCAGCTCCAGCTCGCCGATGTGCAGGCTGTCCGGGTACTGCGCGGCGGTGACCTCGCTGGCCTCGCGGGCCAGCACGTCTTCCTCGCGCATGATCAGCAACCCGGCGTTCTTCGCGCTCTCGCGCTTGTACCAGTTCTCGAAACTGGCGGCCTGGTAGATGTCCTGCGGGATGCGCGCGTCGTAGTAGCCGAACAGGGTTTCCTCGTCGGCGAGGATGTCGCGGCGGCGCGCCTTGGCTTCGAGTTCGTCGAGGCGTTCGAGCAACTCGCGGTTCGCCGACAGGCAGCGTGCGCGGCTGTTGATCTCGCCGCGCACCAGGCCTTCGCGGATGAACAGCTCGCGCGCCACCGGCGGGTCGATGGGGCCGTAATGCACCGGCCGGCGGCCGACCACGATCATGCCGTAGAGGGTGACCTGCTCGTAGGCCACCACCTGGCCGCGCTTCTTCTCCCAGTGCGGCTCGAAGTGGTTGGTCTTGATCAGGTGCGCGGCCAGCGGCTCGATCCAGTCCGGTTCGATCTTCGCCACCATGCGGGCGAACAGCTTGGTGGTTTCCACCAGTTCGGCAGCCATGATCCAGTTCGGCTTCTTGCGCCCGATCACGCTGGAAGGGTGCACCCAGAAACGTCGCTGGCGCGCGCCGAGATAGTCGCCGTCCTCGGTCTTCTGGCCGATCTGGCTGAGCAGGCCGGAAAGGATCGCCTTGTGCACCGCGGCGTAGCTGCGCGCGCGCTGCGCGGCGTCGCTGGCTTCGGCCTGCTGGCGGGCGACGACGTTGACCCTGGTGTCGGTGGTCGGCGTTGGCGCGGCATTGACGGAGGACAGGGCGGAGGCGGCATGGGTGTCGCCTCGCTCGACCCGTCCTGCGGGCGGGGCGGGATGCGGTACGTTCTTCGTAGGATGGCGTTGAGCAGAGCGATGCCCATCGGGTGACAGCTGCAGTTCGCGGCAGATCAGCGTCAGCTGGCGATGGGCGTCGCGCCACTCGCGCAGGCGCAGGTAGTTGAGGAAGTTCTTGCGGCACCAGGTGCGCAGCGGGTTGGCGCCCAGCTCCTGGCGCTTTTCCTCGAAGCCACGCCAGAGGTTGATCAGCGCGGCGAAATCGGAATCCACGTCCTTCCACTGCGCGTGCGCCTGGTCAGCGGCCTGCTGGCGGTCGGCCGGACGCTCGCGCACGTCCTGCACGGACAGCGCGCTGGCGACGATCAGCACCTCGTCGAGGCTGCCCTGCTGCGCGGCCTCCAGCAGCATGCGGCCCAGCCGCGGGTCCACCGGCAGGCGCGCCAGCTGGCGGCCGAGCGGGGTCAGCTGGTTCTCGCGGTTGACCGCGGAAAGCTCCTGCAACAGGTTGAAACCGTCGCTGATGGCCTTGCCGTCCGGCGGCTCGATGAAGGGGAAATCCTCGATCTGGCCGAGGCGCAGATGAAGCATCTGCAGGATCACCGCGGCGAGGTTGGTGCGCAGGATCTCCGGATCGGTGAACGCCGGCCGGGCGAGGAAATCCTCCTCGCTGTACAGGCGCACGCAGATGCCCGGCTCGACCCGTCCGCAGCGGCCCTTGCGCTGGTTGGCGCTGGCCTGCGAGACCGCCTCGATGGGTAGGCGCTGGACCTTGGCACGGTAGCTGTAGCGGCTGATGCGCGCGGTACCGGAGTCGATCACGTAGCGGATGCCAGGCACGGTGAGCGAGGTTTCCGCGACGTTGGTGGCGAGCACGATCTTGCGCCCGGCCGCCGGCTTGAAGATCTTTTGCTGCTCGGCGGGGGTCAGCCGCGCGTACAGCGGCAGCACCTCGGTGAAGCGCAGGTTGGCCTTGCGCAGCATCTCGGCGGCATCGCGGATTTCCCGCTCGCCGGGGAGAAACACCAGCACATCGCCGGGGCGCTTGCCGACGTTCTTCTCGTGCGCGGCGATCTCGTCCAGCGCGGCGAGGATGCCCTGGTCTACCGAGAGGTCCTCCTCGACGCGGTTGCCATCCTCGTCGTTCTCGGCGGCGAGCGGCCGATACCAGGTCTCCACCGGATAGGTGCGCCCGGACACCTCGACGATGGGCGCGCCATTGAAGTGCTGACTGAAGCGCTCCAGGTCGATGGTCGCCGAGGTGATGATGACCTTCAGGTCGGGGCGCCGCGGCAGCAGGATCTTCAGGTAGCCGAGGAGGAAGTCGATGTTCAGCGAACGCTCGTGGGCCTCGTCGACGATGATCGTGTCGTACTTCTCCAGATAGCGGTCGTGCTGGGTCTCGGCGAGCAGGATGCCGTCGGTCATCAGCTTGATCAGCGTGCCGTCCGTGCTCTGGTCCTCGAAGCGCACCTGGTAGCCGACCCGTTCGCCGAGCGGCGTGCCGATCTCCTCGGCGACCCGCGTAGCGACGCTGCGCGCGGCCAGGCGGCGCGGCTGGGTGTGACCGATCAGGCCGTGCACGCCCCGCCCGATCTCCAGGCAGATCTTCGGCAACTGGGTGGTCTTGCCCGAGCCGGTTTCGCCGGCGATCACCAGAACCTGGTGTTTCTCCAGCGCCGCCTTGATCTCGTCGCGCTTGGCGGCGATCGGCAACTGGTCGTCGTAGCGCATGGTCGGCACGCTGGCGCGCCGCGCCTCGACCTTGGCCACCGACGCCTGGAAACGCTCGATCCACTGCGCCAGCCTGGCGTCGTCGCCCCCGCCGTCCTTGCGCAGTTCGTGCAACTGCCGGCGCAGGCGGTGACGGTCGGCGATCAGGGTCTGGTCGAGGTTTTTCAGCAGGGCATCGGCGGTGGCGTTCGAATCGGTCATCAGGCGCTTGGCTGGCATCTACGGCAGAGGGCGGATTGTCGCAGATTTCCGCACCCCGCAACGAACACGGGACCGGCGTGCCGATCCCGGGCGCGCGACTCAGCGCGTCGCCTGCACCGTCGCGCCGCCGAGCCCGGCGGGCACGGTGCGCAGGGCGATGTCCACCGATTGCAGCGCGGTCCAGGCGTCCTGCTGCAGCTCGGCGGCGGTGGCGTGCTCGAAACGGCTGCTCTGCGCGGCCTGCGGCGCCGGCGGCGGGTTGCCGTAGATCAGCGAGTAGAACACCGAAGCGGCGAGGTAGGAGCCGGTGTAGGTCGGATGGCTACCGTCGGCGATGAACAGCGTCGGCTGCGGCTGGCTGGCCAGGGCGACTTTCCAGGCATCGCCGACCGGCGCCAGCAGGCCGTGGTTCTCCTTCGCCACCTGGGTGTAGACGGCGTCCAGCGTGGACTGCATCGAGGGGTCGTTCTGCCGCGCCCAAGTCAGGTAGAAGATCGGCTGGGCGCCGGCCTGGCGCGCGGCCTGGGCGACCAGGCCGGCGTACTTGCGGGTGGATTCGGCGTCCTGCAGCGGCATCAGGCTGAAATCCTGGATCACCACGTAATCCCAGTGCTGGCTGGCGAGCACCTTCTGCACCTCGCCGCGGGCCCAGTGCTGCTTCAGGCTGGAACCGGCGACGGTGACGTCCTTGACCTCCAGCGCGCGCGGCTGCCTGGCCTCCACCGACATCTGCCGGACCATCAGCGGCAGCTGGTTGTAGAAGGTGTAGCTGTTGCCGACGAAGAGCACCTGCAGCGGCTCCCCGGCCTGGGCCTGGCCGAAAACGGCGGTGACGAAGAGAAAGGACGTCAGGAAGAACTGTCGCAGCTGAGTTCGCATAAAGATCACTCGGTGAACGGAAAAGAACGGGCGTGGAGATTCTGACGCGCCCGTGTGACAGCACGCTTATATGCGATATCTGTGCAAAAAACGCTCAATTCCAAGCGTTCGGCGACGAGAGGTAGAGGCGCCGTGGCGACGGTGGAACGCCCAGGGATAGGCAAGCGAAGCGGCGTAAACGGCGGCGCTTTCACGCCCGGCGCTGCTGGCGCCCCGCGTTGCGCGGGGCGCCGCGACTCATACGCGGAACTGTTGCACCAGCGCCTGCAACCGCCCGCTGAGCGCGTTCAGCTCGGCGGCGG
>NZ_JASCPA010000036.1:0-47772 GCF_029959715.1 Pseudomonas sp. PS02288
CGCAGGCGCACCGCGAGGCGGATGGCCTGGGCGTTACCCTCGAAGTTCTTCAGGGCGCGGAGCATGGCGCCGCGCAGCGGAGCATCGCGCGGTGCCGGCACCGCGCGCTCGAAAAGGCCGTCGAGGTGGCGCTCGAACCAGGCGTTGATCGCGTATTCGCCGAAGTGCCCGAACGGCGGATTGCCCATGTCGTGCATCAGGCAGGACATCTCCACCAGGCTTTCCACGGCGCCTTCCAGGCCGTCCAGGCCGAACTCCGCGGCGCGCTCACCGAGCTGCTTGTAGAGCGTCTTGACGATGAAGCGGCCGGTCTGCTGAACCTCGAGGGAGTGCGTGAGGCGGCTGCGCACGGCGGCGTTGCGCTCCAGCGGGAAGACCTGGGTCTTCTGCTGCAGGCGGCGGATGGCGGCGGAGTTGAGGATGCGCCCGCGGTCGCTCTCGAACTGGTCGATGAGGTCCTGCACGCTGCAGGCGGGAACCCTGAAGTTCTCCCGCAGAGCGCCCGGATAGGGGCGCTCCCGGGAAATCTTGTCCTTGAAGTTCACCCGCTCCGTCATCTATAGGCTCCACCGATCGTCGAGCGTGCAGCCTAGCCGCGTCGGGACTAGGCACACAACCGTGACGCGAGGGGCAAGGGCACAGGCGGACGTCAGTGGTGCTGACGACAGGGGTTCAGCGGGGGAGGGAAAACCGAAGGATCAGGCAGCCGCCTGGCTGATCAGCATGCCGTGGGCGACGCGGAACAGGGTGCCGTCGACGTTCAGTCTGAGCGGATCGCGGCCGACGATGACGGCGCCCTTGGAGAGCATTTCATCGATGTGGGCACGCAGGGCGTGAAAAGTGCGTTGTTCTTTCACCGGGGCGTACTCGAAGGTTGGTTGGCGAATTTTACCAAAGCCGACACATTCCGGCCGTTCGTCAGCGCGTAAATGTCGACTGCATCACATCGATCCTTTGGAAAGGGGATTCGGCCCGCACCGCCGAGGGCAACCGAGCCACGCATTCGCCGGCGTTGGGGGAGCGCATCGAGCGCCTTCCGGGCGCGTTAACTGTTTATTCATACAGTCTTCGGCGGTGTAAGATTACTCCGCCCTTTCTACGAGAAGCGTCGTTCGCCTCCGATTTCGGAAATTTTATGTTGGATCAACCGGTCAAGCCGCAAAGAAAGATCATTCACGTGGACTGCGACTGCTTCTACGCGTCGATCGAGATGCGTGACGATCCGGCGCTGGCCAACCGGCCGCTGGCGGTGGGCGGATCGGCAGATCGGCGCGGGGTGATCGCCACCTGCAACTACGAGGCACGCGCCTATGGCGTGCGTTCGGCGATGTCGTCGCGGCATGCGCTGAAGCTTTGTCCGGACCTGCTGATCGTCAAACCGCGCTTCGAGGCCTACCGCGAAGCCTCGCGTGAAATCCAGGCGATTTTCCGCGACTACACCGAGATCATCGAACCGCTGTCGCTGGACGAGGCGTTTCTGGATGTCTCCAACGCCGGGCATTTCGCCGGCAGCGCCACCCGCATCGCCCAGGACATCCGCCGGCGCATCTGGAAGGAGCTGCGCATCACCGTGTCCGCCGGCGTGGCGCCGAACAAGTTCCTGGCGAAGATCGCCAGCGACTGGAAGAAGCCCGACGGGCTCTTCGTCATCACCCCGGACCAGGTTGCGGATTTTGTCGCCACGCTGCCGGTGAGCAAGCTCCACGGGGTCGGCAAGGTGACGGCGGAGCGCCTGGCGCGCCAGGGCATCGTCGGCTGCGCGGATCTGCTTGGCTGGAGCAAGCTGGCGCTGGCCCGCGAGTTCGGCAGTTTCGGCGAGCGCCTGTGGAACCTGGCGCGGGGCATCGACGAGCGGCCGGTACAGGTGGAGAACCGCCGGCAATCGCTCAGCGTGGAGAACACCTACGATCAGGACCTGCCCGATCTGGCGGCCTGCATCGCCCAGCTGCCGGGCCTCCTGGAGGAAATGAACGGACGGTTGGAGCGGCTGGACAAGAGCTACCGGCCGGACAAACCCTTCGTCAAGGTGAAGTTCCACGACTTCAGCCAGACCACCCTGGAGCAGGCCGGCGCCGGTCGCGATCTGGACAGCTACACCCAGCTGCTGAGCGCCGCGCATGCCCGCGGCGGGAAGCCGGTGCGCCTGCTTGGCGTCGGTGTGCGCCTGCTGGATTTGCGCGGAATGAGCGAACAGATGGAGCTGTTCGCGCCCTGAGGGCACGGCATTCGCGCAGGAATGCCGGTTTGCCGCTCAGCGTTCCGGCAGCAGGCGGATCGGTTTGCCGCTGGCCGGCCACAGGCGCAATTCGTCCTGTTCCGATACGTCCCAGCGGCGCACCGTGCCGAGGGCGTCGAGGAAGCGCCGTTCTTGTTCCATCAGCGCCGGAGCGCAGCTCTTGCGGGTGCTGCCGGGGAAGTCGAAACCGAGCTGTTCGCCCTTGAGCGTGTACTGGGCGAACCAGTGGTTGCAGCCGGCATGGCCATAGGCGCGTCCGTCCGCGCCGAAGGTCATCGTGAGGTGGCTGCGGTCGATCAGCGGACGCTCGCCGATCCATTCGACGCTGTAGCTGCGTTCGGTCTGTAGCGGCGTGTGGCTGGCGCAGCCGACCAGCGTGGCGGCGCACAGGGCGAGGCTCAGCGGGGTTCTCATCAGGCGCTTTCCCGGCACTGGGGACACAGGTGGCGCCCGTCGACCGAGGCCCAGCCCAGCTCGGCGATGCGCGCTTCGGCGGCCGGTGCGCGGGCCTTGTCGCCGAGTTTTGCGTCCACCGCGAACTCGAAGTCGAGGTGCTTGGCACAGCCGTCGCAATCGACGCTCCACTGGCGGATTTCCAGTTCGCGGAAGGCCGGCCCGTTGGCCACCGCGAGCCACTGGCCGGGCGGATTGATCAGGTGGCGGACCTTTTCCACCTGCAGGCGCAGGCACAGGTCGCGGCTGCCCTTGAGGGTCACCAGCAGGGTATCGCCGGCGTTGATCGAGCCGCCGTTGCCGGTGACCTGGTAACGGCCTGGCGCCAGCGCGCGGCATTCGTTGAGGGTGTGTTGCGGGTTGAGCAGGCTGTAGCGGAAATCGTGTTCGGCCATGGTTCTTCGTGTTCGCGGATCGGGCAAAAGCGCTGGCCGGCATGCTATCACGCGCTGCCGGCACGGGCGCTTCGCCGGTCAGGCGGTCGCGGCGGCGTCGAGCAGGCGCTCGATGGCGGCGTCCAGTTCGCCGAGGGCGGCGGCGGCACCCGGGTCGTCCTGCTTGAGCAGGGTTTCGCTGCGCTGGCAGGCGTCGCGCAGTTGCGGCACGCCGCAGTAGCGGGTGGCGCCGTTGAGTCGGTGCACGCGCTCGATCAGCGCCGTGCGTTCCCAGCTTTCACGCGCCTGGCGGATCGCCTGGCGGTCGACTTCCAGCGATTCCAGCAGCATGCGCAGCATGTCGGCGGCGAGGTCGGCCTTGCCGGCCGCCAGGCGCAGGCCTTCCTCGGTGTCCAGTACCGGCAGCGTGGAATTGCCACGCGGCGCGTGGGGTTCGCTGCGCGCGGCGCTGCCGAGCAGGCTCAGGCCGGTCCACTTGAGTACCACCTGGCTGAGCTGGCGTTCGTTGATCGGCTTGGTCAGGTAGTCGTCCATGCCGCTGCGCAGCAGGATGCGTTTCTCGTGGGCCAGCGCGTGGGCGGTCAGCGCGACGATCGGCACCTGACCCTGCTGGTGCTCGATTTCCCAGGCGCGGATCGCCTCGGTGGTCTGCCGGCCGTCCATGCCGGGCATCTGCACGTCCATGAAGATCAGGTCGAAGCGCGTGCGGGCGACGGCCTTCAGCGCGGCCTCGCCGTTGTCCAGCGCGACGACTTCGGCGCCGAGGTCGCTGAGCAGCGTCTGCACCAGCAGCAGGTTGGCCGGGTTGTCGTCGACGCAGAGCAGGCGCGGCGGCCGGCTGTTGCTCGGCGCGATAGATGGCAGCAGGCGCGGCGGCGGCGCGTTGAGCAGATCGCCGAGGGCGCGGTGCAGTTTGCGCGTGCAGGAAGGCTTGGCCTGCAGCTGGCTGTCGGCGTCCGGCAATGCGTCGTGATAGAGCATCTGCTCGGTGGTCGGGCAGAGCACCAGGGCCTTGCAGCCGAGGCTTTCCAGGGCGTGGACCTGCTGGCTCAACGGCTCGGGGGGCAAATCCTTCAGGTTGACGCCGAGCACCGCCAGGTTGATCGGTCGGGGCGTGTCTCGCTGGCCGGCGACCGCATCGATGAGGTCGTCGAGCACCGGGAATTCGAGCACCTCCAGGCCGCAATCCTCGAGCTGGTGGCGCAGCGCCTGGCGCGCCAGTTCGTGGCCCTCGAGAATCGCCACGCGGCGGCCGGCCAGCGGTGCGCGCGGCAGGTCGTCGGCGTCGTCGCGGGCTTTGGGCAGGGTCAGGCTGACCCAGAACTCGGAGCCTTCGCCAGGCGTGCTGTCGACGCCGATCTCGCCGCCCATCTGCTCGATCAGGCGCTTGGAGATCACCAGGCCGAGGCCGGTGCCGCCGGCCTGGCGGTTGAGCGAGTTGTCGGCCTGGCTGAACGCCTGGAACAGCGCGCGCAGTTCCTCTTCGGCGAGGCCGATGCCGGTGTCCTGGACGCTGATCCGCAGCTGCGCGCGGTCGTCGCTTTCCTCTTCGAGCATGGCGCGGATGACGATGCAGCCCTCGCGGGTGAACTTGATCGCGTTGTTCACCAGGTTGGTCATCACCTGCTTGAGCCGCAGCGGATCGCCAACCAGCGCCAGCGGCGTGTCGCGATAGACCAGGCTGACCAGCTCCAGCTGCTTGGCATGGGCCGCCGGGGCGAGAATCGTCAGGGTATCCTGGAGCAGGTCGCGCAGATTGAACGGCAGGTTCTCCAGCATCAGCTTGCCGGCCTCGATCTTCGAGAAGTCAAGAATCTCGTTGATGATGCCGAGGAGGTTCTCCGCGGATTTCTCGATGGTGCCCAGGTAGTCATGCTGGCGCGAGGTCAGCTCGCTCTTCTGCAGCAGGTTGGTAAAGCCGAGGATGCCGTTGAGCGGGGTGCGGATCTCGTGGCTCATGTTGGCGAGGAATTCGGACTTGATGCGGCTGGCCTCGATCGCCTCCTTGCGCGCCAGGTCCAGCTCGATGTTCTGGATCTCGATGGTCTCCAGGTTCTGCCGCACGTCCTCGGTGGCCTGGTCGATGCTGTGCTGCAGTTCCTCGCGGGCGCTCTGCAGCGATTGTGCCATGCTGTTGATGCCCTCGGCGACCTGGTCCAGTTCGTGGCTGCGCAGCGGCGGCAGGCGGGTTTCCAGATGGCCGTCCTTGAGCTGCGCGACGGCCTGGCGGATGAGCAGCAGGGGTTCATTTATGGTGCGCCCCATGCGCAGCGCAAGCAGCGCGGTCACCCCGAGGCCCGTGACGATCAGCAACAGGCTGGCGAGCAGGCTGCGGTAGCCGCGCAGCAGGGTTCCCTGGTGCGACAGCTCGACCTCGACCCAGCCAAGCAGGCGTTCGTCTCCGCTCGTGTCGAGGTCGCCGCTGAGTGCGCGATGGCGGTTGAACACCGGCAGGAGAAAGCGCGTGGCGTCGTTGCCGCTGTTCAGCGACAGGCGATTGCCGTCGCCATCGGGCATCAGGTTGAGCATGCCCGGCCCGGCGTGGGCCAGGCGTGCACGGTCGGAACCCAGAAAGCTCACCGCGCGCACGTCGGGATTCTCCAGGGCGTCGTCGGCGATCCGTTCGAGCTGCGCGCTGTCGCGCCGCGCCAGCGAGGCCGCGGCCAGCGGCGCCAACTGCTCGGCGATCATCTGCCCGCGCTGGAGCAGCTGGGATTGCAGGTCGGAAAGCTGCATCCAGGTGAAGTAGCCGCCCAGCATCAGCGCCAGGAGGCTGGTAGGCAGCAGCGTCAGCAGCAGGACACGTCCCTTTATCCCCAAATCCGTCAACACGATGATCGGCCCCCCGCTCGGTGGTGTGTGCAATGCGCCGCGATTCCCTGGGCACTAACGATCGACGGCGATGTAGAATCGTTCTCATTTGATCTAGGGCCGTCTCCATGCAGTCTATCAGTCTCGTTTCCCCCCGCATTCCGCTGATTGCGGACGACCCGATCTGGCGGCCGCGGAGAGGCCTGAATCGATGAAGCGCGTTCTGTGGCTTTCCCTTCTGCTGTGCCTGGGCATCGCCGCTCCGGTACAGGCCAAGCCCGACCTGAGCGAGAAGCTCGGCCCGACGATCGCCGAGCGTGGCTCGGCCTTCTACCGCTTCGAGACCCTGGAAATGCCCTCGGCGGACGGCGCGCGGCATTACCGCATCTGGGTCGGCGTGCCCCGGCGACCGGCGCCCCGGATCGGCTACCCGGTGATCTACCTGCTCGACGGCAACGCCGCCATGGGCGCGCTGGACGAGGAGCGCCTGGACGAACTGGACCGACAGGGCCCGCCGGTGCTGGTGGCGATCGGTTATGCCACCGACCTGCGCTTCGACGTGGTCGCCCGGGCCTACGACTACACGCCGCCGATGCCGGGCGTGGAGCACGTCATCGACGACCTCGCCCGTGACCGCCGCGGCGGCGGGGCGGACCGGTTCCTCGACCTGCTGGAGCAGCGCATCAAGCCGGCGGTGGCCGAACGCGCGCCGCTCGACAGGTCGCGACAGACGCTCTGGGGCCATTCCTACGGCGGGTTGCTGGTGCTGCACTGCCTGTTCACCCGGCCGCAGAGCTTCCAGTTCTACGCCGCCGCCGATCCGTCGCTGTGGTGGCAGAAGGGTTTCGTCCTCAGCGAGGAGAAGGCGTTCGCCAGCCGAGAGAACAGGCCGAAGCGTCTGCTGCTGATGCACGGCGAGGCCCCGATCGCTGGCACGCCGCCGCTGGGGGTGGACGACAAGGTGCTCCAGGCGCGCCGCGAGGCCCAGGCCGCGGTGCCGCCGGACGCCATCGCGCAGTTGGCCGGGCGCCTGGCGCAACGGCCGGGCATACAGGTCGGCTATCGCGCATTTCCCGGCATGGGCCACGGTCCGCTGCTGCCGGTTTCGCTCGATCTGGCGCTGCAACTGGCGGTGGGCAGGACGCCGGCGGAGCTGGCCCCGCATGGCCAGTAAGGCCGTGCGCGGGGGCGCCGATGGCCCTCTTGGAAGCCCGCGCTCATTGATCTGATACAAATATCTGGCGTTTGAGAACGATTATTGTCTCCCGCCCCGGTATATCCTTTCACCCCCACGTCTTCGCCCGTTCCAGCAGCAAGGAAATGGTCATGTCCCCTGCGTTTCTCCGCTCGATTTCCCGTTCCCGCCGTACCGCCGGCGCGCTGCTCGGCGCCTGGGTGATGGTCTTCGCGGTGCATGCCGAAGCTGCCGCGCGGACCTTGGACACCGCTTACGGCGCGGTCAGCCTGGACGGCACGCCCCAGCGGGTGGTGGTGCTCACGGAGACGGCGCTGGACACCGCGCTGGCGCTGGGCGTGAAGCCGATCGGCACGCTCGCCACGCGCGGCGGCACGGGCGTCGCCGGCTACCTGAAGGACAAGGCCGGGCCCATCGCGCTGGTCGGCACGAGCCGCGAGGTGAACCTGGAAGCGGTGCTGCAATTGCAGCCCGACCTGATCCTCGCCGCGCCCGACCTGAGCCGCGACCTCTACGCCAAGCTCAGCCTGATGGCGCCGACGCTGGTGCCCAAGGGCAACGCCTTCGACGCCTGGCAAGACGTCACCACCTTCTATGCCGAGGCCCTCGGCAAGCGGGCCGAGGCCGATGCCTATCTCGAGCAGATCGACGCGCGCATCGCCGCGCTGAAGAAAGCCGTCAAGCCCGGCGTCGTCGCCTCCGTGGTGCGCTGGAATCCGCAGGGGCCGATCGTCATGTCCAACCAGCTGTTCGCCGGACAGTTGCTTGGCCAGCTGGGCTTCGAGAGCACGGCGCTGGCGCGCTCGCTGACCGAGAAACCGCACAGCGACACCCTGAGCCTGGAGAACCTCTCGCAGGTCGACGGCGACTGGCTGCTTCTCGCCTCCCTCAATCCGGACGGCGACAAGGCCTTGCTACAGGCGCGCAGCCAGCCGGCCTTCGAGCGGCTGAACGCGGTGAGCCACGGCAAGCTGCTGAGCGTCGACGGCCAGGTCTGGAGCAGTGGTTCCGGGCCGCTGGCCGCGCAGATCGTGCTGGATGACGTGGAGAAGGCGCTGCACGACTGATGTGTTCCCACCTCCCGCTGTCGGTTCCCGCCGCGCTGCTGCTCAGCGGCGGCGCCTTGCTCGCGCTGTGCCTGGCCAGCCTGCTGTTCGGCGCCGGTAACGTCGATCCGCTGCAAGGCGTGCGGGCGTTGTTGGGGCAGGGCGCCGGGGAGGCGCGCTTCGTGGTCTTCGAGCTGCGCCTGCCGCGAACCCTGCTCGGCCTGCTGGTCGGTGCGGCGCTTGGCGCGGCCGGCGTGGTGCTGCAGGCGGCGACGCGCAACCCGCTGGCCGAGCCGGGATTGCTCGGCGTCAGCGCCGGCGCCTCGTTCGCCGTGGTGCTGGCGCTCGGCCTTGGCGCCAGCGCGGCGACTCTCAACCTCGGCGTTGCCATCGGTGGGGCGCTGGTCGGCTGCCTGCTGGTGCTGCTGGTGACCCAGGCGCGCGGGCTGAGCAACGACCCGGTACGCCTGGTGCTGGCCGGCGCCGCGTTCTCCGGCATCCTCTCGGCGCTGAGCAGCCTGATCCTGCTGCAGGACCAGCGCAGCGCCGACGAAATCCGTTTCTGGATCATCGGCGCGCTCGCCGGCCGGCCGCAGGAGGTACTGGGCTGGAGCCTGCCCGGCCTGCTGCTTGGCTTGCTGGTGCTGCTGCCGATTATCCGTCCACTGGCTGCCCTGGCCCTCGGCGAGAAAATGGCCCGCGGCCTCGGCCATCATCCGGCGGCGATCCGCCTGGCCGCGCTGGCCGGCGTCGCGTTGCTGGTGGGCACCGCGACCGCCGCCGCGGGACCGATCGCCTTCGTCGGCCTGATCGTGCCGTTCATTGCGCGGCGCCTGGTCGGGCCCGACATCCGCCGCACCTTTGGGCTGTCGCTGCTGCTCGGGCCGGCCATCGTGCTGTTCGCCGACACGCTGTCGCGGTTGATCGTGCGGCCCTACGAGTTGCCGATCGGCGTGGTCACCGCCTTCGTCGGCGCGCCGATCCTGATCGCCGTGGTGCGCAGTCACCGGTTGCCAACGCTATGAGCGCCCGGCCTCTGCATGCTCCGGCGGGCCACTGGCTGCTGGCCGTCGGGCCCTGGCGCATCCTGTTCAACCGGCGCGGCCTGCTGGCCGGGCTGGCGCTGGGCCTGGCGCTGCTGGCGATGGCGGCGATCAGCCTGGCCTCGGGCAGCGCGTTGTTGTCGCCGTGGAGCGCGGTACAGGCCACCTTCGGCCAGGGCGAGACGATGCAGGTTTTCCTGGTGCGCGAGTTGCGCCTGCCGCGCCTGGCCGCCGGCGTGCTCACCGGGCTGGCCTTCGGCGTCGCCGGTTGCCTGATGCAGACGCTGGCGCGCAATCGCCTGGCCACGCCGGGCGTGATCGGCATCGACGAGGGCGCGACCGCGTTCGCCGTCGCCTCCATCGTCGCGGTGCCGACCAGTCTGGCGCCGTCGATGCTCGCCCTGGTTGGCGCGGCGACGGCGGCTGCCCTGGCCTTCGGCCTCAGTGCCGGTGCCGGGGCGCGCGGCTACCGCTTCATCGTGGTCGGCATCGCCATCGGCGCGGTGTTCGGCGCGCTGACCAACCTGATGCTGGCGCGCACCGACATGGACGCCGCCAACCAGGCCTATCCGTGGACGGTCGGCAGCCTCAACGCGCGCCCTGTGCAGGCGGTCTGGCTGCTCGCGGCGGGGCTCGCGGTGTGCCTGCCGCTGGCCAAGTACCTGGGGCGGGCGCTGGACCTGATGCGCTTCTCCGACAGCGTCGCGGTCGGCCTCGGCGTGCGCCTGGGCGCCATGCGCCTGCTCACCCTGATCGTCACGGTGGCGCTCACCGCGCTCGGTGTGGCTGTCGCCGGCCCGGTCGGGCTGATCGCCCTGGCTGCACCGGAAATGGCCCGCTACCTGAGCGGCCATCGCGGCGTGCCGGTGCTCAACGCCGGGCTCGCCGGCGCGCTGCTGATGCTCTGCGCCGACTGGGCCGGACGCACCCTGCTGGCGCCGGTGGAAATCCCGGTCGGCGTGGTCACCGCCATCGTCGGCGGCCCCTACCTGTTGTGGATACTGTTGCGCCAGCCGGCGCGGAGGCTGACATGAGCCACCCCGAATCGCCGCTCATCGGCCGGTCGAGCGCCACGGCGACCCTCGAGGCCCAGGCGCTGAGCCTGGGCTACGGCGACACGCCGATCGTGCGCGAGCTGTCGCTGCGCATTCCGCCGGGCAAGGTCACCGCCATCGTCGGGCCCAACGGCTGTGGCAAGTCGACCTTGCTCGCCGGTTTGTCACGCCTGCACAAGCCGAGCGCCGGCGCGGTGCTGCTCAACGGCGCTGCCATCGGCAGCCAGCCGTCCCGCGAGGTGGCGCGGTTGCTGGCGCTGCTGCCGCAGGACGCGACCGCGCCGGACGGACTCAGTGTGTCCGAGCTGATCCGTTTCGGCCGCCAGCCGCACCAGGGCATCCTGCGCCAGTGGTCGGCCGAGGATCAGGCCATCGTCGAGGAGGCGCTGCGTGTCGCCGACCTGGCCGAGCTGGCCGAGCGGCCGCTGGAGTCGATGTCCGGCGGCCAGCGCCAGCGCGCCTGGATCGCCATGGCAGTGGCGCAGCAGACGCCGCTGCTGCTGCTCGACGAGCCCACCTCGGCCCTCGACCTGGGCCACGCGATCGAGGTCTTCGAGCTGATTCGCGGGCTGGCCGCGGCGGGTAAGACGGTGGTGATGGTGGTGCACGACCTCTCCAGCGCGTGCCGCTACGCCGATCATCTGGTGGCGATGAAGGACGGGCGGATCGTCGCCGAGGGCGCACCGGGCGAGATCGTCACGCCACCGCTGGTGGAGCAGCTGTACGGCGTGCAGTGCGTGCTGCTGCGCGATCCGCACAGCGGCACGCCGTTGATCGCCGGAGTGAGTCGCCGCCCGCGCTGATCGGGCTGCCGGTTCGTTGCGTGCATCGTCGCGGTGGGGCGGCGCCGGGTTTGCCGGTATCATAGGCGCCTTCTTTTCGCCGTTCGGATCGTCGAGCCCATGACTCCGCAGTTCCCCACGATCGCCGATTGCATCGGAAACACGCCTCTGGTCCGCCTGCAGCGCCTGCCCGGCGAAACCAGCAACACCCTGCTGGTGAAGCTCGAGGGCAACAACCCGGCGGGTTCGGTGAAGGACCGCCCGGCGCTGTCGATGATCACCCGCGCCGAGCTGCGCGGCGACATCCAGCCCGGCGATACGCTGATCGAAGCCACCTCCGGCAATACCGGGATCGCCCTGGCGATGGCCGCCGCGATCAAGGGCTACCGGATGATCCTGATCATGCCGGACAACTCCACCGACGAACGCAAGTGGGCGATGACCGCCTACGGCGCCGAGCTGATCCTGGTGAGCAAGGAGGAGGGCATGGAGGGCGCCCGCGACCTTGCCGAGCGGATGCAGCGCGAAGGCCGGGGCAAGCTGCTCGACCAGTTCGCCAACGGCGACAACCCGCAGGCGCACTACACCGGCACCGGCCCGGAAATCTGGCGGCAGACCGCCGGCACCATCACCCACTTCGTCAGCTCCATGGGTACCACCGGCACCATCATGGGCACCTCGCGTTACCTCAAGGAACAGAACCCGGCGATCGAGATCGTCGGGCTGCAGCCGATGGAGGGCTCGGCGATCCCCGGCATCCGGCGCTGGCCGCAGGAATACCTGCCGAAGATCTACGACGCCACGCGCGTCGACCGGGTCGTCGACATGGCGCAGAACGAGGCCGAAACCGTGATGCGCCGCCTGGCCCGCGAGGAAGGCATCTTCTGCGGCGTGTCCTCCGGCGGCGCGGTCGCCGCGGCCTTGCGCCTGTCGCGCGAAGTCGAGAACGCGGTGATCGTGGCCATCGTCTGCGACCGTGGCGACCGCTACCTGTCCACCGGTGTGTATGAACAGCCCTGATCCGCGGAGCGCGCGCTGATGGCCAAGCGTAGCGGCCTGCGTTTTCAGCCCAGTGGCGGCGCGCGCAGCGTGCAGGTGCCGACGGGCAAGAAGCAGCAGCTGAGCATCGAGCGTCTCGCCCACGACGGGCGCGGCATCGCCTTTCTCGAAGGGCGCACCTGGTTCGTCGCCGGTGCGCTGCCGGGCGAGCGGATCGAGGCGCGGGTGCTTGGCGCGCGCAGCCAGGTGGTCGAGGCACGCGTCGAACGTGTGCTCGAGGCCGTGCCGCTGCGCCGTGTCGAACCCTGCAAGCACGCGCGCCAGTGCGGTGGCTGCAGCCTGCAGCACCTGCCCCATGCCGAGCAGCTGGCGCTGAAACAGCGCACCCTCGACGAGCAACTGACGCGCACCGCGCAGCTGCAGCCCGAGCAGTGGGCCGCGCCGCTGAGCGGGCCGGAGTTCGCCTACCGGCGCCGTGCGCGGATCGCCGTGCGCTGGGACGCGCGGGCCTCGCGGCTGGAGGTCGGCTTCCGCGAGGCGTCCAGCCAGAACATCCTTTCCATCGACGAGTGCCCAGTGCTGGTACAGCCCTTGCAGCCGATCGTGCGCGCGTTACCGCAGGTGCTGCGTGCGCTGGACAAACCCCATGCGATCGGCCACGTGGAAATCTTCAGCGGCACCGCAGAGGCGCTGCTGGTGCGCCACACGACGGTGCTCGGCGAGGCCGACCTGCAACGCTTGCAGGCGTTCTGCGCCGATCACGCCGCGCAGCTCTGGCTGCAGGGCACGGGCGAGCCGCAGGCCTTCGTCGCCGGGCAGGAACTGGGTTACCGCCTGGAGGCCTGGGACCTGCAACTGGATTTTCGCCCCGGCGATTTCGTCCAGGTCAACGCGCCGGTGAACCAGGCGATGGTCGCCCAAGCCCTGGAGTGGTTGGCGCCGCAGCCTGGCGAGCGGGTCCTCGACCTGTTCTGCGGGCTGGGCAATTTCGCCCTGCCGCTGGCGCAGCGGGTGCGTGAAGTGGTGGCGGTGGAAGGCGTGGCGGAGATGGTCGAGCGCGCGCAGGGGAACGCGCGGCGTAACGGTCTGGGCAACGTGCACTTTTTCCAGACCGACTTGTCGAAGCCGCTTGCCGATGCGCCCTGGGCGCAGCACGGCTTCGACGCGATTCTGCTGGACCCCCCGCGCGACGGCGCGTGGGATGTGGTGCGGCACCTGGCCGAGCTGGATGCCGACCGGGTGCTGTACGTGTCGTGCAATCCGGCGACCCTGGCGCGCGATGCCGCCGAGCTGGCCCGTCAGGGCTACCGGATGCGACGCGCCGGCATCCTCGACATGTTTCCGCAGACGGCGCATGTCGAGGCGATGGTTTTATTCGAGAGGAGCGGGAAGCTCCGGTAATCCGTGCGGTCCAATTTTTCGGACCGACGTTTTCGACGTGTTCGGCACGTCGTGGGGATAGGCGAAATGGTACAGGTCAGAGCGCATCAGCCGATCAATACCGACGGCAGCATCAATCTGGAGGCGTGGCTGGACCACGTCATCGGTCTCGACCCGGCGCTGGATCGCGACGCCATGCGCGAGGCCTGCGAGTTCGCCCGCCAGGTCGAGCAGCAGGCGAATGCCGCGCAGAACCTCTGGGTCGAAGGCACGTCGAGCTTCCAGACCGGCCTGGAAATCGCCGAAATCCTCGCCGACCTCAAGCTCGACCAGGACTCGCTGATCGCCGCAGTGCTCTATCGCGGCGTGCGCGAGGGGCAGATCCAGCTTCCCGACGTCAACCAGCGCTTCGGCCCTGTGGTCGCCAAGCTGATCGAAGGCGTGCTGCGCATGGCGGCGATCAGCGCCAGCCTCAACCCGCGCCAGTCGCTGGTGCTCGGCACCCAGGCGCAGGTGGAGAACCTGCGCAAGATGCTGGTGGCGATGGTCGACGACGTGCGCGTCGCGCTGATCAAGCTCGCCGAGCGCACCTGCGCCATCCGTACCGTGAAGAATGCCGACGACGAGAAGCGCCACCGCGTTGCCCGCGAGGTCTTCGACATCTACGCGCCGCTGGCGCACCGCCTGGGCATCGGCCATATCAAGTGGGAGCTGGAGGACCTGTCGTTCCGCTACCTCGAGCCCGAGCAGTACAAGCAGATCGCCAAGCTGCTGCACGAGCGGCGCCTGGACCGCGAGCAGTACATCACCACGGTGATGGACCAGTTGCGTGCCGAGCTGGCCGCCACCGGGATCAAGTCCGACATCAGCGGGCGCGCCAAGCACATCTATTCGATCTGGCGGAAGATGCAGCGCAAGGGCCTGCAATTCAGCCAGATCTACGACGTCCGCGCGGTGCGCGTGCTGGTCCCGGAAATCCGCGACTGCTACACCGCGCTCGGCATCGTGCACACCCTCTGGCGGCACATCCCCAAGGAATTCGACGACTACATCGCCAACCCCAAGGAGAACGGCTACCGCTCGCTGCACACCGCGGTAATCGGCCCGGATGGAAAGGTGCTGGAAGTGCAGATCCGCACCCACGCCATGCACGAGGAGGCCGAGCTGGGCGTATGCGCGCACTGGCGTTACAAGGGCACCGACCTCAAGGCCACTTCCAGCCATTACGAGGAGAAGATCTCCTGGTTGCGCCAGGTGCTGGAATGGCACGAGGAACTCGGCGACATCGGTGGGCTGGCCGAACAGCTGCGCGTCGACATCGAGCCGGACCGGGTCTACGTGTTCACCCCCGACGGCCACGCCATCGACCTGCCGAAGGGCGCCACGCCGCTGGATTTCGCCTACCGCGTGCACACCGAGATCGGCCACAACTGCCGGGGCGCAAAGATCAACGGGCGCATCGTGCCGCTCAACTACAGCCTGCAGACCGGCGAGCAGGTGGAGATCATCACCAGCAAGCAGGGCTCGCCGAGTCGTGACTGGCTGAACTCCAACCTCGGCTACATCACCACCTCGCGGGCGCGGGCGAAGATCGTCCACTGGTTCAAGCTGCAGGCCCGCGACCAGAACGTCGCCGCCGGCAAGGGCCTGCTGGAGCGCGAGCTGAACCGCCTGGCGCTGTTGCAGGTGGATTACGAGCGGCTGGCCGAGAAGGCCAACATGAAGACCGCCGAGGACATGTTCGCCGCCCTCGGCGCCGGCGACCTGCGCCTGGCGCAACTGATCAACCATGCCCAGCAACTGGTCGAGCCGGAGCGCGGCTCCGAGCAACTGGAGCTGATCCCGCGCAAGCATGGCGGCAACAAGCCGGGTCGGCGCGGCGACATCCAGATCCAGGGCGTCGGCAACCTGTTGACGCAAATGGCCGGCTGCTGCCAGCCGCTGCCGGGCGATCCCATCGTCGGCTACATCACCCAGGGCCGCGGCGTCAGCATCCACCGCCAGGATTGCGCCTCGGTGCTGCAACTGGAAAGCCGCGAACCCGAGCGGATCATCCAGGTCAGCTGGGGCCCTGTGCCGGTGATGACCTATCCGGTGGACATCGTCATTCGCGCCTACGACCGTTCCGGCCTGCTACGCGACGTCTCCCAGATGCTGCTCAACGAGCGCATCAACGTGCTGGCGGTGAACACCCGCTCGAACAAGGAAGACAACACCGCATCGATGTCGCTGACCATCGAGATTCCCGGTCTGGACGCCCTCGGCCGTCTGCTCGGGCGCCTCTCGCAGTTGCCCAACATCATCGAAGCCCGCCGTCACCGCGTCGGCGGTTGACGGACGGCCTCCGCGTTACCAGGACATTCCGATGTACCGACTCGACGACCTTCTGCATCTGATGGCGCGCCTGCGCGACCCGCAACACGGCTGCCCGTGGGACCTCAAGCAGGATTACGCGAGCATCGTCCCGCACACGATCGAAGAGGCCTACGAGGTCGCCGACGCCATCGAGCGCGGCGATTTCGCCCACCTGCCCGGCGAGCTGGGGGACCTGCTGTTCCAGGTCGTCTACTACAGCCAGCTGGCGCGCGAAGAAGGGCGCTTCGAGTTCGCCACGGTGGTCGACGGCATCGTGCGCAAGCTGGTGCGCCGCCACCCGCACGTGTTTCCCGACGGCGACCTGTATGGCGCGCCGGACATGGCGCGCCTGGAAGAGGCGGCGATCCGTCAGCGCTGGGAAGAGATCAAGGCCGAGGAGCGCGCCGAGGCCGCTGCCGCGCCGCAGCAACTGTCGCTGCTCGATGACGTGCCGGGCGCGCTGCCGGCGCTTTCGCGCGCGGCCAAGCTGCAGAAGCGCGCGGCCCACGTCGGCTTCGACTGGCCGGATGCGCTGCCGGTCGTCGACAAGGTCCGCGAGGAACTCGACGAAGTGCTCGAGGCGATGAGCGAGAATGACCCACGGGCGATCGCCGAGGAAGTCGGCGATCTGCTGTTCGTCGCGGTCAACCTGGCGCGGCATCTCAAGGTCGACCCTGAAGCCGCGCTGCGCGGCGCCAACGCCAAGTTCGAGCGGCGTTTCCGCTTCATCGAACAACGCTTGCGCGAACGCGGCCGCCCCATTGAGGCGTGCAGCCTCGACGAACTGGATGCGCTCTGGGGTGAGGCGAAGAAGCAGGAGAAAGCCGCAGCGGCCCTTTGAGCCCCCCGCGCGGCGAACAGAAAGCCGGTGGATGTCGCTTTTCACATCCACCACAATCCCGGGCGGAGCGATGAAGCGCGTGCCACCCCAGGTCCAACTCAATTCACGACGAGCCGAAACATGAGTCTTTCCCTACGCGATCAGTTGCTCAAAGCCGGACTGGTCAACGAGAAGCAGGCCAAGCAGGCCGGCAAACAGAAGCAGAAGCAGGTCCGCCTGGAGAAGAAGAATCAGGTGGAAAAGGACGACTCGCAGCGCCAGGCCGCCCTGCAGGCGCAGGCCGAGAAGCTCGCCCGCGACCAGGAGCTGAACCGCCAGCAGCAGGAAAAGGCCGAGCAGAAGGCCCGCGCGGCGCAGATCAAGCAACTGATCGAGTCCTCGCGGCTGCCCAAGCTGACCACCGAGGATTACTACAACTTCGTCGACGATAAGAAGGTCAAGCGCCTTTCGGTGAACAACCTGATGCGCGACAAGCTCAGCCGCGGGTCGCTGGCCATCGTCCGGCATGGCGGCGGCTACGAGGTGATTCCGCGGGAGGCGGCGCTGAAGATCCAGGAACGCGACCCGCAGCGCATCGTGCAGCTCAACGTGCAGACCGAAGCGCCGGACGCCGACGACCCCTACGCCGCTTACCAGATTCCCGACGACCTGATGTGGTGAGGCAGGTCGCGGCCTAGGGGCCGCGCCTGTGTCTTGTAGAGAGAGAGAGGGTGAGACGAATCGCTCCCCCGGACGGAGGAGCGAGGGAGGCGAATCAGTCGCGGCGGCCTTCGACCTTGCGGCCGTCGACGTTACCCTCGGCGAGCATGATCTGGTATTCCTTACCGTCCTTTTCCACCTGCTGCAGGCTGACCAGCAGGTAATCCCAGTCCTTGGCGAACCAGAGCACGGTCTTGCGGTTGCTCTGGGTGGGGTCGCGCACGCGCTCCACCTTGATCGCATCCAGCAGACCGGCGCGGGTGCGCACCACTTCCTCGCCCAGCACGCGGAAGTCGTAGGTCTCCACTTCGTCGCCGTCGACCACCTGGTAGCTCATGCTCTTCTTGCCGGCGGCCACGTCGTACTGCAGCGCCAGCTGGTAGGTCGACTTGTCGAGCATCCCGCGGTTCAGCGGCACGCGCAGCTGGTTGCCGCGGTCGTTGCCGATGATCTGCTTTTCGTTCCAGTCGAAATCCTGCTCGACGGTCTTGCCCTTGCCCAGGCCGCTGCGGTCGAAGCGGTAGGTCAGCGGCACGAAGAGGTCCGCGTCCTGGCGGAAGGTGCTTTCCTCGGTAAGGCTGGCAACCAGCATCGAGGCCTTGAAGTTGAGCAGCCAGCGGTTGTCGCCGTCGGCCTTGAGGCTGCGCTCGGCGGTGCCGCTCATGGGCAGCTGTTTCCAGTCGGCGGTATAGCTGGCGGAGAACGGCTTCAGCTCGTAGGCCTGTACCTGCAAGGCGAGCAGGGCGAGGACGAACAGCAGGACGCGACGCATAAAGGCTCCTAGGTTCGAATCAGATGGCCGGTGGCCGGCAGTTTTGCGCCGTCAAGCATTGCGCCATCGGTGCCGAGGCGCAAGCGACCCTCGGCAAACCAGCGCACGGCGATTGGGTAGATCAGATGTTCCCGGTGGTGAACACGCGTCGCCAGACGCTCTGGCGTGTCGTCCGCTTCGACCGGCAGCACTGCCTGTACGACCAGAGGACCGCCGTCGAGTTCTTCGGTGACGAAGTGCACGCTGCAGCCGTGCTCGGCGTCCCCGGCTTCGAGCGCCCGGCGGTGGGTGTCGAGGCCCTTGTGCCGGGGCAGCAGCGAAGGATGGATGTTCAGCAGGCGGCCCTGGTAGTGACGCACGAAGCCTCCGCTGAGGATGCGCATGAAGCCGGCGAGGACCACCAGCTGCGGCTCGAAAGCGTCTATCTCAGCCATCAGCGCGGCGTCGAAGGCCTCGCGACCTGCATAGCGCGTGTGATCGAGTACGCGGGTGTCGATGCCGGCCGCCCGCGCGCGGGACAGGCCCGCGGCGTCGGCGCGGTTGCTGATCACCGCGCGGATGCGGGCCGGGCTACCCGCGCCGTGGAGATCGTCGATCAGCGCCTGCAGATTGCTGCCGCTGCCGGAGATCAGCACCACCACATTGCAGGATTCGCCCATCAATGGGCTTTCAGATTGTTCAGCACGACTTGCGCGGCGCCTTCGGCGGCAGTGCCGATCTGGCCGATCACCCAGGGCTGCTCGCCGCTGGCGGTTAGATTGCTCAGCGTGGCTTCGACGTGTTCCTGGGCGACGCAGATGACCATGCCGACGCCGCAGTTGAGCACGCGATGCATCTCGTGCTCATCGACGTTGCCCTGCTCCTGCAGCCAGTCGAACACCGCTGGGCGCGTCCAGCTGGCCACGTCGACCACCGCCTGGGCGCCTTGCGGCAGCACACGCGGGATGTTGTCGAGCAGACCGCCGCCGGTGATGTGGGCCATGGCCTTCACCGCGCCGGTGTCCTTGATCAGCTTGAGCAGCGGTTTGACGTAGATGCGCGTCGGCGCCATCAGCAGGTCTTTCAGCGGTTTGCCGTCGAGCTGGATGCGTTCGATGTCGGCGCCGGCGACTTCGATGATCTTGCGGATCAGCGAGTAACCGTTGGAATGCGGGCCGGACGAGGGCAGGGCGATCAGCGCGTCGCCACTGGCGACCTTCGAGCCGTCGATAATCTCGGCCTTTTCCACCACGCCGACGCAGAAGCCGGCCAGGTCGTAGTCCTCGCCTTCGTACATGCCCGGCATCTCGGCGGTCTCGCCGCCGACCAGGGAGCAGCCCGCCAGCTCGCAACCGGCGCCGATGCCGGTGACCACGGTGGCAGCCACGTCGACGTTGAGCTTGCCGGTGGCGTAATAGTCGAGGAAGAACAGCGGCTCGGCACCGCAGACCACCAGGTCGTTGACGCACATGGCGACCAGGTCCTGGCCGATGCTGTCGTGCTGGTTGAGGTTCAGCGCCAGGCGCAGCTTGGTGCCGACGCCGTCGGTACCGGAGACCAGCACGGGCTGTTTGTAGCCGGCTGGGATTTCGCAGAGGGCGCCGAAGCCACCCAGGCCGCCCATCACTTCCGGACGTGCGGTGCGCTTGGCCACACCCTTGATGCGTTCGACGAGCGCTTCTCCGGCGTCGATGTCGACACCGGCGTCCTTGTAGCTGATGGAGGGTTGCTTGCTCATAAATCGGGCCCTTGGGGTTTCGGGGTGGGACCGGTGCCGCGCGGGGCCGGTCTGCGAGGCGCGCGATTTTATCAGGCTTGCCGGGCAGCGGCCATCCTGCCCGCCCGGTTGCCGGGTGGCGGAGGGCTGTTTAAGGTATAGCGCTCCGGGTGGCTGCCATGCCGCCCCTGTCCAGAGAGTTATCCATGCGTCCGATCGCCCGTCTGCTTCTTCTCAGCCTCGCGCTGCCGTGCCTGCCGAGCTTCGCCGAACCGGTCGCCGGGCTCTACGAGGTGCGCGAGCCGGTCGCCAGCCAGCAGCCGGCGGACCGCGAACAGGCCCTGCAACGGGCGCTGGATACCCTGGTGCTGCGTCTTTCCGGCGACCCGGCGGCGCTGCGCAATCCGGGCCTGGCCGAGCTGCGCAAGGACCCGCAGCAACTGATCATCCAATACGGTTACGACGACGAGGCACTGAAGGTCGACTTCGATCCGTTGTCCAGCGAGCGCGCCCTGAGCCGCGCCGGGATCTCCCTGTGGGGCGCCAACCGGCCGTCGATTCTCGCCTGGTGGCTGAACGAGTCCGTCGACGCCGCCAGTCTGGTCGGCGATGGCCAAAGCAGCGCCGCGCCGCTGCGTGCCGCCGCCCAGCGCGCCGGTCTGCCGCTGCGCCTGCCGCTGGCCGATCTTCCGGAGCAACTGGTGGCGACCGCCGACACCCTCAAGGCGTCGTCGCCGGATGCGCTGCGCGAGATATCCACGCGTTATGGCGCGGATGCGCTGCTGGCGGTGGATGCCCACGAGGAAGAGGGCAAGTGGACGGCGCAGTGGAAGCTGTGGCTCGGCGACTCCCGCGAGCAGGGCAACGCCGAGGGCGCCGACGCCGCCAGCCTGGCCGAGGCGGTGCTGTGGGCGGTGAACCAGCGCCTGGCACCGCGCTTCGTCGCCAAACCGGGCGCCGCGCGCGGGCTGTCGGTGCAGATAGAAGGCGCCGACCTGGCGCGCTACGCCGAACTTGATCGCCTGCTCGAACCCTTCGCGGCGCATCTGCAGAGCGTCTCGGGCAATCAGCTCAATTACCAGTTGAATGCTAGCCCAGAGCAACTGCGCGCGCAGCTCGCGCTGGGTGGCCTGCATGAGCTGGCCGCCGAAGCGCCCGCAGCCAGCGCGCCGGCGGAAGGCGTGGAGACCGATCCGGCCGCGAGCCCGGCAGCACCGGCGGTACCCCGGGACCCCGTGCTGCGTTTCGGCTGGTAGCCGGCGTACACTGCGCGGCCGCCAACGCGGCCGCTGACTTCTCCGTTCAAGGAACCGGGCATGACCCCTTCTAATCGCTGGCTGTGGCTGATCGGCCTGCTGCTGGCCGGCTGGCTGATCTATCTGCTCACTCCTATCCTCTCGCCGTTCCTGATCGGCGTGCTGCTGGCCTACCTCGGCGATCCGCTGGTCGATCGCCTGGAGCGCTGGAAGCTTTCGCGCACGCTTGCCGTGGTCGTGGTGTTCGCCCTGTTCAGCCTGATCCTGCTGGCGGCGCTGCTGATCGTCCTGCCGATGCTCGGCAAGCAGTTGATGCACCTTTATCAGCTGGCGCCACGGGCGCTGGACTGGCTGCAGGTCAGCGCGCTGCCCTGGCTGCAGGCCAAGCTTGGCCTGGCCGAGGAATTCTGGCGTTTCGACCGGATCAAGGCGGTGTTCTCCGAGCACCTGGGGCAGACCACCGACATCGTCGGCATCGTCCTCGCCAGCGCGACCACCTCGAGCCTGGCGCTGCTCGCCTGGCTGGGCAATCTGCTGTTGATCCCGGTGGTGAGCTTCTACCTGCTGCGCGACTGGGACCTGATGGTCGCCCGCCTGCGCGTGCTGCTGCCGCGCCGTAACGAGGAAACCACCGTGCAACTGGTCGGCGAGTGCCATGAGGTTCTCGGCGCCTTCCTGCGCGGGCAGATGCTGGTGATGCTGGCGCTCGGGGTGATCTACGCCGCCGGGCTGATGATCATCGGCCTCGACCTCGGCCTACTGATCGGCCTCCTCGCCGGTCTCGCCAGCATCGTTCCGTACATGGGCTTTGTCGTCGGTTTCGGCGCGGCGGTGATCGCGGCGCTGTTCCAGTACGGCGGCGATCTGTATCCGCTGATCGGGGTCGCAGCGGTGTTCACCGTCGGCCAGTTGCTCGAGGGCATGCTGCTGACGCCGCTGCTGGTCGGCGACCGCATCGGCCTGCACCCGGTGGCGGTGATTTTCGCTATCCTCGCCGGCGGCCAGCTGTTCGGCTTCACCGGTGTGCTGCTGGCCTTGCCGGTGGCTGCGGTGGTCATGGTTCTGCTGCGGCATGTGCATGTTTTATATAAACTTTCAGACCTCTATCGGGAGCCTTCCAACTCCCATGAACCTCCCGGTCCGGCATGACACCCCTGCAGCTCCCCCTCGGCGTTCGTCTGCGTGACGACGCCACCTTCGCCAACTACTACCCCGGCGCCAACGCGGCCGCGCTGGGCTACGTCGAGTGCCTGTGCGAGGCGGACGCCGGCTGGACGGAAAGCCTGATCTACCTGTGGGGCGCCGAAGGCGTCGGCCGCAGCCACTTGCTGCAAGCGGCCTGTCTGCGCTTCGAGCAGCGCGGCGAACTGGCGGTCTACCTGCCGCTCGGCGAGGTGGTCGACCACGGCCCGGCGCTGCTGGACAACCTGGAGCAGTGCGAGCTGGTCTGCCTCGACGATCTGGACGCGGTGGCCGGACGCGCCGACTGGGAAGAGGCGCTGTTCCACCTGTTCAACCGGTTGCGCGACGCCGGCCGGCGGCTGCTGCTGTCGGCCAGCGCCTCGCCGCGCGAGCTGGCGATCGGCTTGCCCGACCTGCAATCACGGCTGAGCCTGGCGCTGGTGTTCCAGCTGCAGCAGCTGTCCGACGAGGACAAGCTGCGCGCCCTGCAACTGCGCGCCTCGCGCCGCGGGCTGCACCTCAACGATGAAGTCGGGCGCTTCATCCTCACCCGCGGCGCGCGCAGCATGAGCGCGCTGTTCGAACTGCTCGAGCATCTCGACCAGGCTTCGCTGCAGGCTCAGCGCAAGCTGACCATTCCGTTCCTCAAAGAAACCCTGGGCTGGTAGGGCGCTCGCCGCTAACCCGCCCTTGTATCTACGAGAGCATCCAGCCCCGCCGTAGGATGGGTTAGGCGCAGCGCACGGGTTCACTGGCGCGCAGGGCATCCAGCGCACCGTAACCCATCGAGCAGGCTGCTCAGTTCCCTTCGCCGGCGAGCTTGCGCTGGTACTGGAAGCACCAGCGCGTGTAGAGCAGGGCGGTGCAGAACAGCAGGGCGCTGATCACCGCTTCCAGCCAGCCGTACAGTGCGCGCGCCGGGTCGATGGCGGCGAGTACGCCCTGGATGAAATACAGGTTCACCACGAAGCACAGCCAGGCATGCGCGCGCGGGCTGCCCATCAGCATGCCCGGCGCGAGCAGCGCCAGCGGCACCAGCTGGATCGCCAACACCACGCCGACCCGCGCGCCGTGCAGGTCGGCGAACGCCAGGTTCCAGGTGACGATCAGCACCGCCAGAGCGACGAAGCTGAGCAGGCTGAGGCTGCGCACCAGCTTCATCCGCGGTTGCAGCCATTCCAGCGCCGGCAGCGGCTTTGGCGTCTTGGCCATGTCAGTTCTCCAGGCGCTGGGCGACGCGCGCCAGGCGCTCCCCGAGGGCGCGGCAGAGGGCCGCTTCGTGCTCGTCGAGCGGGCGTTTGCCGTCGACGCCGGCGTGATGGCTGGCGCCGTACGGCGTGCCGCCGCCGCGGGTCTCGACCAGCGCCGCCTCGCTGTAGGGCAGGCCGCAGATCAGCATGCCGTGGTGCAGCAGCGGCAGCATCATCGACAGCAGGGTGGTTTCCTGGCCGCCGTGCAGGCTGGCGGTGGAGGTGAACACCGCCGCCGGCTTGCCCACCAGCTCGCCGGTCAGCCACAGGCCGCTGGTGCCGTCGAGGAAGTATTTGAGCGGCGCGGCCATGTTGCCGAAGCGTGTCGGGCTGCCGAGCACCAGGCCGGCGCAGTGCTTGAGGTCGTCAAGGCTGGCGTAGAGCGCGCCGTCGGCGGGAATCGCCGGGGCCACCGCTTCGCACTCGCTGGAGACCGCCGGCACCGTGCGCAGGCGGGCCTCCATGCCGGCCTGTTCGATGCCGCGGGCGATCAGCCGGGCCATTTCGGCGGTGGCGCCATGGCGGCTGTAGTAGAGGACCAGTACGTAGGGCGCGCTCATGGCAGCAGCTCCAGAACCTTCTCCGGCGGGCGGCCGATCACCGCCTTGTCGCCGACCACCAGGATCGGCCGCTCGATGAGCTTCGGATGGCTGGCCATCGCGTCGATCAGGTGGGCCTCGTCGAGTTGCTCGTCGGCCAGGCCGAGGGTGGCGTATTCGTCTTCGCCACGGCGCAGCAATTGGCGCGCGCCGATGCCGAGCTTGGCCAGCAGCGCCCTTATCTCGGCGGCGTTCAGCGGTGTGTCCAGATAACGCACGACGATCGGCGACAGGCCGCGCGCTTCGAGCAACTCCAGTGCGCCGCGGGATTTCGAGCAGCGGGGATTGTGATAGAGGATCAGATCGGTCATTTGCGGATCGCATCTTGCGTGAGGTGGCGGCTATTCTACCCGCCTCGGCGCCGCTCCGGAGCCTGCGTGGTGTCACCTTCGCAGCGCGGCGGTCCATACACGCCGGCGACTGGCCGGTTCAGAGGAGAAGGGATGCGCACGCGCTTCATCGATACCGTCGACTTCTGGCGTTTCCTGCTGCGCCGCTTTCTGGCCGACCAGGGGCCGAACAACGCCGCGGCGCTGACCTACACCACGCTGTTCGCGGTGGTGCCGATGATGACGGTGACCTTCGCCATGCTCTCGGCGGTGCCGGCGTTTCAGAATATGGGCGAGCTGATCCAGAGCTTCATCTTCCGCAACTTCGTGCCCACCACGGGTAGCGCCATCGAGGAATACCTGCGGATGTTCACGGTCCAGGCGCGCCAGCTGACCTGGGTCGGCATCGCCTTTCTGCTGGTCACCGCGCTGCTGATGCTGCTGACCATCGAGAAGGTCTTCAATACGATCTGGCGGGTCCACCAGACGCGCCGGGGGATCACCAGCTTCCTCATCTACTGGGCAATTCTCAGCCTCGGACCGCTGCTGCTGGGCGCCGGCTTCGCGCTGAGCACCTACATCGCCTCGCTGTCGCTGATCAGCGGGCCACATCCGCTGATCGGCGCCGGCACACTGCTCAAGTACATGCCGCTGCTCCTCAGCGTGGCGGCCTTCACACTGCTCTACGCGGCGGTGCCGAACACCCGCGTACCGCTGGGTCACTCCCTGGTCGGCGGAGTGTTCGCCGCGGTGCTGTTCGAGGCAGCGAAGAAGGCCTTCAGCTTCTACGTCGGCTTCTTCCCCGGCTACCAGCTGATCTACGGTGCGTTCGCCACGGTGCCGCTGTTCCTGCTGTGGATCTACCTGTCCTGGATAATCGTGCTGCTCGGCGCCGAGCTGGTGTGCAACCTGTCGTCGTCGCGCGAATGGCGCAACCGCGAGGTGCCCCGGCTGCTGGCGGTGTTCGGCGCGCTGCGGGTGTTTCACCAGCGCCAGCAGAGCGGGCGCCCGGTGCGTCATGCGGACATGCGCAGCGCCGGCTGGCCGATGCCGGAGGACGAGTGGGTCGAGGTGGTCGAGTTTCTCGAGCGCGAACAACTGGTCTGCCGTACCAGTGGCGGCGCCTGGGTACTGTGCCGCGACCTGAGTCGCTACCCGGTGCACCAGCTGATCCGCCACAGTCCCTGGCCGCTGCCGCGCGTCGAGCAACTGCCGGACAAAGCGGGCGAGCACTGGCTGGCGCCGCTGCGCGACGCGCTGGCGAAACTGCACGAGGAGCAGGTCGAGCTGTTCGGCGACGACCTGGCCGGCTGGCTGCAGCCCGCCGCGCCTCGCGACCGTTGAGCCCGTCGCTCAGCGCAGTTTCAGCGGGTGCCGGCTGACCGTGGTGCTGCCGAGATTGGCCGGTGACAGCTGGATTTCGGTCTGGCTGTGCATGCCGCTCAGCTGCAGCCAGAGCTTCTCGCCCTCGGCAAACGCATCGCGCGCCAGCCACAGCCCATGTTCCCAGCCATTCTCCGAAGCCGTGCTCTGCAGCACTCCGGGGTGCGTCTGCCCGCTGGGCGTGCGGCGCAGCCATACCGGGCGCGGCAGGCCCTGCATCGCATGCAGCCCGAGGTGCAGACCCTCGGCGTTGAGGTGACGCCAGCGCACCATCACCAGGTTCGGCGCGCCGTCGAGCAGCAGCACCAGTTGGCCGACCGGGAACTGGTTGCCGAGTCCGGACGGGCAGAGCAGCCGGGCGCCGCCCGCGCTGCTGTCGACCAGGCGCGCCGCGCATTGCACGGGGCGTTGTTCCAGCAGATGGGCATGGATCGCCTGCAGGCCGATGAGGAGGTTGCAGTCGGCCGCCTGTTCGGTACGCGGGTGGCGGCGCTGCTCCCGACCCAGCCAGTGGTGCTTGACCCGTTCCAGCAGGTGATGCTCCGGGCCGCTGCGCAGCGGGGCGGGGTCGTTCACCGCGATCAGCAGGGCGCCGAGTTCGAGTCGGCGCAGATAGGCGGGATTGCCATTGCCGGGTTGGCCAGGCGCCAGCGAAGGCTGCGCGAGGGTGAGGTCGATGAGCGGAGCTCCGCCGTCGTCGTCCGCCGCCCACGGCATGATCTGCGGCAGCGTGGCGAGCGGCGCCAGCGCACTGAACAGCAGCAGGCATTCTTCCTCGGCGAGGTGGAAGGGGTTGCTCAGCGCCAGCAGCAGAACCTGCTGATAGAGCCCGCCCGGCGTGCTCGCGGGAGTCGGCTGGAAAGCGGCCGCTACCGGCTCGTCGAGGCAGGCCTGCTGCTCGCCGATCCAGTAGAGCAGGTGGCTGTCGCGCCACAGCTCCGGCGCGGGCTCCTGGTAAAGCTGGTAGTGACGCAGCAGGCACTGCGCGGTGAAATACAGCGCCATGTACAGGCACCAGGCGAGGTGCGGACGGGACGGCGAGCGGCCCTGGATGATCTGCAACAGCAGGCGTTTGAAGCCCACCGCCAGCTCCGCGCACAGGCGCAGGAACAGCGGCGGCAGCGGACTCTGGGGGGAAAGGGCCTTGGCGTAGTGACGGAACTCGTCGCTGAAGCTTTGCAGCGCACGCTGCCTTTCAAGTAAGGTCAGGGCGCTGCGATTGAGGCGGAACAGTAGCCTCAGGGTCTCCTGCAGACCGATCTCCAGCGCTTGCTGGCGGGCCTCCAGCAAGCGCCCGTTCAACTCCGCCAGAGGCGCTATCGGTTCACCGTCGATGTCCGCCACACCCAGGTGCAAGGCATCCAGGATCATATCAATCAGCGAGCACGAGGATCGAAAGCATGGGAACGCAACTCCGACGGGTCATGGGGCTGCTGGCGTGCCTGCTGCTCAGTGGCTGTGGCGAGAATCTGGGGCTCGACCAGCATGGGCAGAAGGTAACGGCTGGCAGTCTCGAAGGCCAGTGGTTGGTCATCAACTACTGGGCCGAATGGTGCGGGCCCTGTCGCACCGAGATTCCGCAGCTCAACCAGCTTTCCGAACAGCTCGCGTCCGAGGGGGGCAAGGTCATCGGGGTGAACTTCGATGGCCTGCAGGACGAGGCGCTGAGCAAGGCGGCGAGCGACATGGGCATTCGCTTCGTGGTGCTCGCCCAGGACCCCGCCGAGCGTTTCGCCCTGCCGCGCAGTGAGGCGCTGCCGGCCACCTTCATCGTCGATCCGCAGGGCAAGCTGCGCGAAAGGCTGCTCGGCGAGCAGACCGCGGAAGGCCTGCGCGCGCGTCTCGCGACGCTACGGTCGGATTCCTGAAATGGCCCGTCGCTGCCTGCATGGGCTGATCGCCGGCAAGGTACAGGGCGTCGGTTTTCGCCAGGCCACGCAGGCTCAGGCGCAATGCCTAGGGCTGGCTGGTTGGGTGGCCAATCTGCCGGACGGGCGTGTGGAGACGCTGTTCGAGGGGCAGGACGAAGCGCTGCAGCAACTGGCCGACTGGCTGAAACACGGGCCGGCCGGCGCGCGTGTCGATGCGCTGGCGCTGGACGAGCGTCCGCCGCAGGGGTTGGTCGGTTTCGTCATCCGCCGCTGACGACCGTCCGCGTGTGCGTGTCCCGCGAGGGGCCTGCCGGCGCGTCCTTTCACGGCTTCACGTACCAGATGTCCTGCCAGATCCCGATCACCCGCGCCGGATACCCGTTCTTGCCGAGGCTGCCGTTGTAGCGCGCCAGGGCCCGGCTCAGGTCGCCGTTTTCCTTTTTCAGGTAGTAGCTGAGGATGGTGCAGCCGTAGCGCAGGTTGGTGGCGTTGTCGGTGAGGTTGTCCTGCGGGCGGCCCAGCTCGGCCTTCCAGAAGGGCATCACCTGCATCATGCCCTGGGCGCCCACCGAGGAGATGGCGAAGCGGTCGAAGCGGCTTTCGGCGTGGATCAGCGCCAGCACCAGATCAGGCTTGAGGCCCGCCTTGCTGGCCTCCCGGTGGACCAGGCGCAGCAGCGTCAGGCGATCGTCGGCACGCGGCACGTAGCGCTGCAGGCGCGTCGACATGTCGAGCAGCCAGACCTCGGCGTCGAAACGGTCCTGAAAACTCTCGGATTCGGCCACGGTGCGTTGCAGCAGTGCGCGCAACTCCGGTTCGGGGGCCTGGGGAAGCTGGCTCAGCGCCGAGTGCGCCGCAGGCGTCACCAGCAGCGCGAGCAGGGCGCAGCGCCACCACGACGCCGGGCCCACGGGCTCAGTCCTCGCCCGGATCGGCGGCCAGTCGGCCGGCATCCTTGAGCAGCGCGTGGAGGAATTCCTTCTGCAGCTCCGGATCATTGCGGGTCAGCTCGATCAGGCTCTGCTCCAGTTCGCTGGCTTCTTCTTCCAGGCCGAGTTCGGAAAGACGCTTGACCCGATGCACCCACTGATCGACGTCGTCGCCTTCGAGGTCATCGAAGATCAGCGCGTGGGCTTCGCTGAGCTTGCCCCGCAGGGAGCGGCTGATGCCCAGGCTGGCGGAGGCGCGGGTTCCATCCTGTGGGTCCTCGACGCTGATGCCCAGGGTGGCGATACCGCTCAAATCCTGCTCGGCGAACGGGCCGTCGAGCAGGTTCAGGCGCAACACGCCGGTGCGGTCGGTGAGCAGGTCGAGGTCGTGCGTGCCCGCCTTGACCTGCACCGGGCGCTCCGCCCACGGCAGGCTGGAGTAATCCATGCGCTTGTCGAGTTGGCGCTCGTCGATGCCGGCCAGGTTCTGCTGCGAGCGGCCGTTGGACTGCACGTTCATGAACGGGTTGAGGCCGGCGAAGCCGTAGCTGATCCAGCCCTTGGTGGCGCTGTCCGGCAGGCGCCCGAGTAGAACCACGTTGAGCACGTTGGCGCCGACGCCGGCGACCACCGCGACCGCGCCCAGCGGCACCTCGTAGAGTTCGCGCCAGGCCTGGTAGGGCGTGTAGCGGTCGTAACGACGGGTGACTTCGAACTCGGTCAGCTCGAAGGTTTTCTGCTCGAGAATGCGTACGCGTCGTTGCGGCAGCTCGAGGACGGCGGGTTCGCCGGTCTCGATCTGCAGGCTATGGCTCAGCAGCTTTCGCTCGACCCTTTCCTCGTGTTCGCTGCGCTGCGGCAGATGGTTGGCGCAGCCTGCGAGAAAAAGCGCACCGCCCAGGGCGGCGCCGGCGAGGCGCAATGAACTTGCGTTGAACATGAAGGGCTCTGTGGTCAGCGGCGGATACGGTCGGTGATGAACGACAGGATGTCGGTAACCGCCACGTTCTGGCTCTCGGTTTCGCGACGTCCCTTGTATTCCAGAACGCCTTCGCCGAGGCCGCGATCGCTCACCACGATGCGGTGCGGAATGCCGATCAGCTCCATGTCGGCAAATTTGACGCCCGGACTGGTCTTCTTGTCACGGTCGTCGAGCAGCACTTCGAAGCCGGCAGCGGTCAGCTCGGCGTACAACTGGTCGGTGGCGACCTTGACCGACTCGGTCTCGTACTTCAGCGGGACCAGTGCGATCTGGAACGGCGCCAGGGCGTCGGGCCAGAGGATGCCGCGCTCGTCATGGTTCTGCTCGATGGCGGCTGCCACCACGCGCGATACGCCGATGCCGTAGCAACCCATGGTCAGGGTGACCGGCTTGCCTTGCTCGCCGAGCACGCTCAGGCCCATCGCCTCGCTGTACTTGGTGCCGAGCTGGAAGATGTGACCGACTTCGATACCGCGCTTGATCACCAGCGTACCCTGGCCGTCCGGGCTCGGATCGCCGGCGACGACGTTGCGCAGGTCGGCGACCTCCGGCAGCGGCAGGTCGCGCTCCCAGTTCACCCCGAAGTAGTGCTTGTCCTCGATGTTCGCGCCAGCAGCGAAGTCGCTCATCAAAGCGACCGAGCGATCGACGATGCACGGCAGCGGCATGTTCAGCGGCCCCAGCGAGCCCGGGCCGGCGCCAATGGCGGCGCGGATTTCGGCGTCGCTGGCGAACACCAGCGGCGCGGCCACCAGCGCCTGGTTGGACGCCTTGATCTCGTTCAGTTCGTGGTCGCCGCGGACGATCAGCGCGACCAGCGTGCCTTCCTCGGCGCCCTGCACGACCAGCGTCTTGATGGTCTTCTCGATCGGCAGGCCGAAGCCGTCCACCAGGGCGGCGATGGTCTTGGTTTCCGGCGTGTCGACCAGGCGCAATTCCTCGGCAGGCGCCGGGCGCGCGGTTTCACGCGGGACCGCTTCGGCTTTCTCGATGTTCGCCGCGTAATCCGAGGTGTCGCTGAAGACGATGTCGTCCTCGCCCGAATCGGCGAGCACATGGAATTCGTGGGAGCCGCTGCCGCCGATGGAGCCGTTGTCGGCCTGCACCGGACGGAAATTCAGGCCCAGGCGGGTGAACACCTTGCTGTAGGCGCCGTACATCACGTCATAGGTTTCCTGCAGGGAAGCCTGGGACAGGTGGAAGGAGTAGGCGTCCTTCATGATGAATTCGCGCCCTCGCATCAGGCCGAAGCGCGGGCGGATCTCGTCGCGGAACTTGGTCTGGATCTGGAAGAAGTTGATCGGCAACTGCTTGTAGCTGTTCAGCTCGTTGCGCATCAGATCGGTGATGACTTCTTCATGGGTCGGCCCGACGCAGAATGCGCGATCGTGACGGTCCTTCAGGCGCAGCAGCTCGGGGCCGTACTGTTCCCAGCGGCCGGACTCCTGCCACAGCTCGGCCGGCTGAATGGCGGGCATCAGCACTTCCAGTGCGCCGGCGGCATTCATCTCCTCGCGGACGATGGCCTCGGCCTTGCGCAGCGCACGCAACCCCATCGGCAGCCAGGTGTAGAGGCCGGACGCCAACTTGCGGATCATCCCCGCGCGCAGCAGCAACTGATGGCTGATGACGACGGCGTCGGAGGGCGTTTCTTTGAGGGTCGAGAGCAGGTACTGACTGGTACGCATGTTTGGCCGTTCTGTCGGTTGCTGGGTCGGGAAGTGGCCCGGCATTGTACGGCGGTGACAGGGTGGCGTACAGAATTCACCGGGCAAAGGCGATGGGGAGAGCGGGGCGATGCTGACAGCGGAACAGGTTCAGGTGCTCATTCGCGAAGGCGTGCCGATGGCCGAGGAGATCGATCTGCATGTCGATCGGCTGGATACCGACTGTGCGTTGGCGCGGGTGCCCTTTCACCCGAAGCTGGTGCGGCCCGGCGGCACCCTTTCCGGTCCGACCGTGATGGCTCTTGCCGATGCCGCGATGTACGCCGTGGTGCTCGGTCGTCTGGGGCGCGTGGAGATGGCGGTGACCTCCAATCTGAACATCAATTTTCTCGCCCGCCCGGCGCCGGCGGATCTGCTGGCCGAAGCGACCATCCTGCTGCTGAGCAAACGGCAAGCGGTGTGCGAGGTGCTGCTGTACTCGGCCGGCGCGCGTGAAACCCTTGTCGCACATGTGACGGGAACCTACGCGTTGCCGAGTTGAGGTGGATAGTGGCCCGCCCTGCCGGCAAAGGCCGAATAGAAAAAGCCCGGCAGGAGCCGGGCTTTTTCGTATCGATCATCCGAAGAAGTCCTGGATTACAGGATGCTCAGCGGGTACTCGATGAACAGACGCCATTCGTTCAGATCATCGCCGTAGGCGCGATCGCTGCGATAGATCGAATTACGCGCTTTCAGAGCCAGATCTTTGGCCGGACCGCTTTGAACGGTGTACTTGACCTGGTTGAAGAATTCACGCTCTTTGACGTTGTCTTTGCCATCAACATCTACACCGCCTGAGGTGGTGTCGATATCCCAACCATAGACGTATGCACTTCTCCAGGTCAGACCGGGAACACCATAGGCAGAGAAGTCGAGATCATAAGCGAGCTGCATCGACTTTTCGTCCTTCGCGTTGAAGTCCGAGTAGTAGGAGTTGGCCAGGAAGATCGCGCTACCGCCGTCTCCGTAGTCGTACTTGTAGCCATCATCGCCGGTGTTCTGTTGGTAAGCCAGAGTCAGCGCATGTGCGCCGAAAGCGTAGGTGCCGGCGAGGCTGAAGATAGTGTTGTCGCGGCTTTCACGCACGCCGGGGGTTATTACTACGTCGTCTTCCGTGCGGGTGGTGTAGTTTTCAACAAAACCTTTGTCGTACTTGGTCTTATAGATGTTGAAGTCGAAGGCGAGCGATTGCTCTTCGCTCAGCGGGATCTGGTAGTTAACGTTGGCGTACTTTTTCTTGTACGTGTCTTCAACGTCGGAGGCGTACAGAGCGACGCTCAGTTGGTCGTTGACTTTGTAGCTACCGCCGTAGACGTCGATGCTTTTCAGTGCGCCCGAGTCACTGCTGGAGGACGCCATGGAGCTGTCCTGGGTGAAGCGACCGACGTTCAGCTCGAGACCTTCGATCTCGCTGCTGGTGACCAGCGTGCCGGTGAAGGACTGCGGCAGCAGGCGGGAGTCGTCATACGCCAGGACCGGCAGGCTCGGCATCTGGTTACCGTACTTGATCACGGTATTGGAAAAGCGGGCTTTTACCGCAGCGCCGGCTTGGGCAACGTCATCGGTACGGTGGCCGTTGGATTTCAGTTCGAACATGTCGTCCTGACCGCCATCCAGCTTCAGGCCCAGCAGGCCGAAAGCGTCGACGCCTACACCGACGGTGCCTTGGGTGAAACCGGACTCGAAGGTGCCGATGAAGGCTTGACCCCAGGTTTTGCGGTCATCTGCGCCGTGGTTGTAATCACGGTTCCAATAGGTGTTGCGCAGCAGCAGGTTCAGGCTGCTGTCTTCAACAAAGCCTTTCGACTCGGATTGCTCACTGGCGACAGCCAGTTGAGTGGTGCCCGCTGCGACTGCCAGGGCGATTACGCTCCACTTCATCACTTGCATCGTGATTGCTCCTTTGGTTTAGAAGATTCGCGCAGCCCATTGATGGGTCTGCTCTTTTTCGTTTTTATCGGCGCTAACTTATAGCATGTCAGCTAGGGTTGGCGATAGTTGCAAGCTGTTTCGTATTGAACTTTCCGCCAATGTCGCAAATGACTAAATCCAGTGTCGTTTTTCTGATCGTGGGTGGCTAAGAGGGTTTCCGTTAGCGCCCGCCAGAAAACACTGAGTTCTCGATAGCAACAACCGTGCACAAAATCCAAAAAAAACTGAAAAAAGCCGAACTTTCGCGCTCGCCGATCAGTCTGCACCATTTCACGCTTTTTTCACACTTGCCCGCGGCCACCTGTATGCCAGATCTTGGGGCGTCATTTTTTTGGTCTGCCTCATGCTAGGGCGAGTACCGAGAACGGCGTTATCCTTGGCGCACTGAGGGCGGGCAGTGCTCGCCAGGATAAGAAGGAGGGGCTGATGTTTACGCTGGATCCGCAACTTGAGCACGACACCTTGCCGATTGGCGACTTCCCGTTGTGCAGGCTGCTATTGATCAACGATGCCCAGTATCCCTGGTTCGTCCTTGTTCCGAGGCGTGAAGACGTCAGCGAGGTGTTTCAACTGTCGGAGGCGGATCGGCAGGCGTTGTGGGATGAAACCACCTTTCTTGCCGAGGCCCTGAAGGACACCTTCGCCGCGGACAAGATCAATGTGGCGGCCCTGGGTAACGTGGTCAGTCAATTGCACATGCACGTGATCGCGCGCCGGCGCTCCGATGTCGCCTGGCCTGCCCCGGTTTGGGGTAAGTACCCGCCGAAGCCCTACGAGGCCGCACAGGTCGATACCATCAAAGACAAGCTACGCGTGGTGCTGGCAAGCAGCTTCACGTTCATCGAGGCAGGGGCATGAGTCTGGAGTCGAGGATGGCGGATCTGGAGAGTCGCCAGGCGTTTCAGGACGATGCATTGCAGACGCTCAGCGACGTGGTTGCCGAGCAGCAGCGCCTGATTGATCGATTGCAGATGCAGTTGGCTGCCCTTGCCGGGCGGCAGGAGGAGCTGAGCGGGCAGTTGAGTGGCGAGCAGGACGAGGCGCCGCCGCCTCATTATTGAGGACAGAAAAAAGCCCGCTGATCAGCGGGCTTTTTCATTTCTGCGGGGTATCAGTAGCGACCGGGCAGGGCGGCGATCACGTCTTCCGCCTGGAGCCCCTTGTCGCGCTGCATTACCGAAAACTCCACGCGCTGGCCTTCGATCAACACGCGGTGGCCTTCGCCGCGGATGGCCCGGAAGTGAACGAAGATATCGTCGCCGGTATCGCGAGAAATGAAGCCGAAACCCTTCGAGGTGTTGAACCACTTGACCGTGCCGGTCTCGCGGTTGCCCAGGTCGGCACCGCCGCTTGACGCATAGGGCTCGGAGCCGCGCCGCGGCAGGTTGATGGCCAGGTGCAATGCGGCGGCTACGACGACCACGATGAGGCTGAGGAAGATGGCCGGTTTGCCACCGATCAGCGGCAGGGGCGCCAGCAGTACCAGCGTTTGCACGATCACCGCGATGACCAGCAGGACGGATACCAGGCTTTGCAGTTGAGGATGGGCATCCTTGCCGAGCGGGGCGATCGGGGCCATCAGCAGGTTGATGAGGCCGAACATGGCCAGGTAGAGCGCATCGGGTTGTTGCAGATAGGGAAACGCTTCGGCGCTCAGGCTAGGTACAAAGGACAGCAGCAGGGCAGCAGCGCCCGCCAGTAGATGGACGATTCTCAGCATGTTGAAGTGGCTCACTATATAGATGTCACGAGGAGGAGCTGAGTCGGAATGCCTGTAGGGAAAGGCGAATGCTCTTCGTCAGCCTATGCCGCGCTTGTCACCTTTCGCGGCACGCTGCGTATTTAACAGCAAAGAAAGGACGCGCTCAAATCAGGCATCCAGCGCGGCGTATGCACGTCGTGCGTCGGGCTTGATGAAAGGGGCGGTCATGCCGGCGGCTTGGAGCGCGGGCTTCGAGAAGGCTGGCCGGTGCGTTTTGGTGCGATGTGGGAGCGAGAGCCTGCGGGCGCAGGCTCTCGGGGTGGGGCTCAGGCTGCCAGCAGGCTGCGCAGCATCCATGCGGTTTTTTCGTGAACCTGCATGCGCTGGGTGAGGAGGTCGGCGGTCGGCTCGTCGCTGACCTTGTCCAGCAGCGGGAAGATGCCACGCGCGGTGCGGACCACCGCTTCCTGGCCCTGCACCAGCAGCTTGATCATTTCTTCCGCGCTCGGAACGCCGCTTTCCTCCTTGATCGAGGAGAGGCTGGCATAGGCGGCGTAGGTGCCAGGAGCCGGGAAGCCCAAGGCGCGAATACGCTCGGCAATCAGGTCCACGGCCAGAGCCAGTTCGGTGTACTGGCCTTCGAACATCAGGTGCAGCGTGTTGAACATCGGGCCGGTGACGTTCCAGTGGAAGTTGTGGGTCTTCAGGTACAGGGTGTAGGTATCCGCAAGCAGTCGCGAAAGACCTTCGGCGATGGCGGCGCGGTCCTGTTCTGCGATGCCGATGTTGATTTCCATGTCTTCTCCTTGTCGGTGGTTGAAAGCGGTAGTGGAGCCTAGCATAGAGCGGCTGCGCGCCGTCTCGTCCGGCTCGCCGGGGCGATTCGATGGTGCGTCGATCATGCCGACAGGTGATTGCGCTGGATCATGCGGCAGGGGCTGCGCAACGACCGGTTGTGGCCGGGCGACGGCTGCGTCGTGTCGATTAACCAGATATAATCCCGCGCTTTGTCGCCGCTCACCGCTTCATTTGCGCGCCGTCGGGTTTGCCCCGCGCGGGCGACTCGATCGAAGAGCGTGCTCCCGGATTCGCGCAGCCGTCGGCCGATCAGGCGCCTGTTTCAGCGCCGTACCGCTCCTTCCGCGCGACCCCACGAATCAAGACTCAAGAGAAGAAACCGGATCATGATGCGCAGCCACTATTGCGGCCAACTTAACGAAAGCCTGGAAGGTCAGGAAATCTCTCTGTGCGGCTGGGTTCACCGTCGCCGCGACCATGGCGGGGTCATCTTCCTCGATATCCGCGATCGCGAAGGGCTGGCCCAGGTGGTCTTCGATCCGGATCGTGCCGAGACCTTCGCACTCGCCGACCGCGTGCGCAGCGAATACGTGGTCAGGATCACCGGCAAGGTTCGCCTGCGTCCGGCCGGTGCCGGCAACGCCAACATGGCTTCGGGCGCCATCGAAGTACTGGGCTACTCGCTCGAAGTGCTGAACGAGGCGGAAACCCCGCCGTTCCCGCTCAACGAATACAGCGATGTCGGCGAGGAAACCCGTCTGCGCTATCGCTTCATCGACCTGCGTCGCCCGGAGATGGCCGCCAAGCTGCGCCTGCGTTCGAGCATCACCTCGAGCATCCGTCGCTACCTCGACGAGAACGGCTTCCTCGACGTCGAGACGCCGATCCTCGGTCGTCCGACTCCCGAGGGCGCGCGCGACTACCTGGTGCCGAGCCGCACCTATCCGGGCCATTTCTTCGCGCTGCCGCAGTCGCCGCAGCTGTTCAAGCAGCTGCTGATGGTGGCCGGCTTCGACCGTTACTACCAGATCGCCAAATGCTTCCGTGACGAAGACCTGCGGGCCGACCGCCAGCCGGAATTCACCCAGATCGACATCGAGACCAGCTTCCTCGGCGAAGACGAAATCATCGGCCTGACCGAGAAGATGATTCGTCAGCTGTTCAAGGAAGTCCTCGACCTCGAGTTCGGCGAGTTCCCGCACATGACCTTCGCCGAGGCCATGCGCCGCTACGGCTCCGACAAGCCTGACCTGCGCATTCCGATGGAGCTGGTGGACGTCGCCGATCAGCTCAAGGATGTCGAATTCAAGGTCTTCAGCGGTCCGGCCAACGATCCCAAGGCGCGCGTCGCCGCCTTGCGCGTGCCGGGCGGGGCAAGCATGCCGCGCAGCCGTATCGACGAATACACCAAGTTCGTCGGCATCTACGGCGCCAAGGGCCTGGCCTACATCAAGGTCAACGAGCGCGCCAAGGGCGTCGAAGGTTTGCAGTCGCCGATCGTCAAGAACATCCCCGAGGCCAACCTCAACACCATCCTCGACCGCGTTGGCGCGGTGGACGGCGACATCGTGTTCTTCGGTGCCGACCGCGCCAAGGTGGTGAGCGAGGCGCTCGGTGCGCTGCGCATCAAGCTCGGCCATGACCTGAACCTGCTGACCTGCGAGTGGGCGCCGATGTGGGTCGTCGATTTCCCGATGTTCGAGGAAAACGACGACGGTTCGCTGTCCGCGCTGCACCACCCGTTCACCTCGCCCAAATGCACGCCGGAAGAGCTCGAAGCCAATCCGGCCGCTGCGCTGTCGCGCGCTTACGACATGGTGCTCAACGGCACCGAGCTGGGCGGCGGTTCAATCCGTATCCACAACAAAGCGATGCAGCAGGCGGTGTTCCGCGTGCTCGGCATCGACGAGGCGGAGCAGGACGAGAAGTTCGGCTTCCTTCTCGATGCGCTGAAGTTCGGCGCGCCGCCGCACGGTGGCCTGGCCTTCGGTCTGGATCGCCTGGTGATGCTGATGACCGGCGCCCAGTCGATCCGCGAAGTGATCGCCTTCCCGAAAACCCAGAGCGCGGCGGACGTCATGACCCAGGCGCCGGGTGCGGTGGATTCGCGGGCGCTGCGCGACCTGCACATTCGTCTGCGCGAACAGCCCAAGGCCGAGTGATCGGCACCGGGAGCGTGCCGGCCGCGGCCGGCGCCCTCGTAACACAGTGAACGAGTAGAAGGACGGAGTGAGTTATGGCTGGTCATTCCAAATGGGCCAACATCAAGCATCGCAAGGGTCGTCAGGACGCCAAGCGCGGCAAGATCTTCACCAAACTGATTCGCGAGCTCACGGTGGCCGCGTCCCAGGGCGGCGGCGTGCCGGCGGATAACCCGCGGCTGCGGCTGGCGGTGGACAAGGCGCTCACCGCCAACATGACGCGTGACACCATCGACCGGGCGATCGCCCGTGGCGTCGGTTCCGACGACGCCGGCAAGGTCGAGGAGCTGACCTACGAAGGCTACGCGCCGAGCGGCGTGGCGATCATCGTCGAGGCGATGACCGACAACCGCAACCGTACCGCCGCCGAAGTGCGCCATGCGTTCAGCAAGTGCGGCGGCAACCTCGGCACCGACGGCTCGGTGGCCTACCTGTTCGAGCGCAAGGGGCAGATCAGCTTCGCGCCGGGCGTGGCCGAAGACGCGCTGATGGAAGCGGCGCTGGAAGCCGGCGCGGACGACGTGGTCGGCAACGAGGACGGTTCCTTCGACGTCTTCACCAGCTTCGCCGATTTCATTTCGGTCAACGAGGCGCTGAGTGCCGCCGGTTTCAAGGGCGAGGAAGCCGAGGTGACGATGATTCCGTCGACCACCGCGTCGCTCGACCTGGAAACCGCACAGAAGGTGCTCAAGCTGATCGACATGCTCGAGGACCTGGATGACGTGCAGAACGTCTACTCCAACGCCGACATCTCCGAAGAAATCATGGAGCAGCTCGGCTGAATCCAGGCCGGGTGACAAGAAGCCGGAACGCGTTCGCGCGCTTCCGGCTTTTTGTTGGTGGCGCGGTGACGCAGGCGTCGCCCGGCCCTATACTCGCGGCCTGGATAAATAGACAGTGGATGGCGTTGCGGGTGAACAAGGTATGACGCTGATCCTCGGTATCGACCCCGGCTCGCGTATCACCGGCTACGGCGTGGTGCGCGACACCGGGCGTGGCTGCGAGTACGTGGCTTCCGGCTGCATACGCACCGGCAGCGGCGAAATGCCGGAGCGTCTGCAGGCGGTGTACCGTGGCGTACGCGAGGTGATCCGCCTGCACGGGCCGATGACCATGGGCATCGAACAGGTGTTCATGGCGCGCAATCCGGATTCGGCGTTGAAACTCGGCCAGGCGCGCGGCGCGGCAATCGTCGCGGCGGCGGAGGAAGGCCTGGTGATCGCCGAGTACACCGCGACCCAGGTCAAGCAGGCCATCGCCGGCACCGGCGGCGCCGACAAACAGCAGGTTATGATGATGGTCATGCACCTGCTCAAGCTGGTGCAGAAGCCGCAGATCGACGCCTCCGACGCCCTCGCCATCGCGCTCTGCCATGCGCACCACCGGCAGAGCCTGATTCCCCACGGCCTGGCCAGCGCCAAGCGGCGCGGCGGTCGGCTTCGTTTGTAAGATTATTTGAGGAAGCATTCGTGATCGGACGTTTGCGTGGCACCCTGTTGGAAAAGCAGCCGCCGCACCTGGTCGTCGACGTAGGGGGGGTTGGCTATGAGCTGGAAGTACCGATGACCACGCTGTACCGCCTGCCGTCGCTGAACGAAACGGTGACCCTGCACACCCATCTGGTGGTTCGCGAGGACGCTCACCTGCTCTATGGCTTCTACGAGAAGCGCGAGCGCGAGCTGTTCCGCGAGCTGATCCGGCTCAATGGCGTCGGCCCGAAACTGGCACTGGCGCTGATGTCCGGGATGGAGGTCGACGAGCTGGTGCGCTGCGTCCAGGCGGGCGATACCTCGACCCTGGTGAAGATTCCCGGCGTCGGTAAGAAGACGGCGGAGCGCTTGCTGGTGGAACTCAAGGATCGCTTCAAGGCCTGGGAGAGCCTGCCTTCCATCGCCACGCTGGTGGTTGAACCTCGCCCCGGTATGGCAGTCTCAAGCGCCGAGAATGATGCGTTGAGCGCCCTGGTTTCCCTGGGTTTCAAACCGCAGGAGGCCAGTCGGGCAGTCGCCGCGATTCAGGAGAAAGGCTTGAGCAGTGAAGAATTGATCCGTCGCGCGCTGAAGGGAATGGTCTGAGGTGATAGAAGCCGATCGCCTTGTCACCGCCAGCAGCCGCGAACGCGACGAACAGCTGGATCGCGCGATCCGGCCGCTGCGTCTGGCCGAGTACATCGGCCAGCCGAGTGTGCGTGAACAGATGGAGCTGTTCATCCAGGCCGCGAAGGGCCGCCAGGAGGCGCTCGACCACACGCTGATCTTCGGTCCGCCCGGCTTGGGTAAGACCACCCTGGCCAACATCATCGCCCAGGAAATGGGCGTGGCGATCAAGAGCACCTCCGGTCCCGTGCTCGAGCGTCCGGGCGACCTGGCCGCGCTGCTGACCAATCTGGAGCCGGGCGACGTGCTCTTCGTCGACGAGATCCACCGCCTGTCCCCGATCGTCGAGGAAGTGCTCTATCCGGCGATGGAGGACTTCCAGCTCGACATCATGATCGGCGAAGGCCCGGCCGCGCGCTCGATCAAGCTGGACCTGCCGCCCTTCACCCTGGTCGGCGCCACCACCCGCGCCGGCATGCTGACCAACCCGCTGCGCGACCGTTTCGGCATCGTGCAGCGGCTGGAGTTCTACAACACCGCCGACCTCACCACCATCGTCAGCCGCTCCGCGGAAATTCTCGGCCTGCCAACGGAAGTCGAGGGCGCCTACGAGATCGCCCGCCGCGCGCGCGGTACGCCGCGTATCGCCAACCGCCTGTTGCGCCGCGTCCGGGATTTCGCCGAAGTGCGCGGCACCGGCCACATCAGCCGTGATATCGCGGACAAGGCGCTGAACCTGCTGGACGTCGACGAGCATGGTTTCGACCACCAGGACCGCCGCCTGCTGCTGACCATGATCGACAAGTTCGACGGCGGGCCGGTGGGCATCGACAGCCTGGCCGCCGCGATCAGCGAGGAACGTCACACCATCGAGGACGTGCTCGAGCCGTTCCTGATCCAGCAGGGTTACATCATGCGAACGCCCCGCGGCCGCGTGGTCACCCGTCATGCCTACCTGCATTTTGGCCTCAACGTGCCGAAGCGTCTGGGCGAGGCGCCGGTCGCCGATCTGTTCGAAGGTGCCGGCGAATGACCATCGCGGCAAAAAAATACTTGGCATTGCCGATTGGCAACCACGCAGGCGCGCACTAGAGTATGCCCGCGCAAAACGCAGTACCGCCTTTCGCCCATCGCTGTCGCGTCTACTACGAAGACACCGATGCCGGGGGCATCGTCTACTACGTCAATTACCTCAAGTTCATGGAGCGGGCTCGCACCGAACGGCTAAGAGCGCTGGGTTTCTCCCAGTCCGAGCTGGTCGGCGAGAATCTGCTATTCGTCGTGCATTCGACGCAGGCCCGCTACCTGGCACCGGCACGGCTCGACGACGAACTCGAAGTGACTGCGCATGTCGTGGAATTGAACAGGGCCAGCCTGCGCTTCATGCAACAGGTGCGGCGGGCCTCGGATAACGCGCTGCTCTGCGAAGGGCAGTTTCTGGTGGCCTGTGTGCGCGCCGACAGTTTGAAACCCCGTGGCATTCCGCAAGCGCTGCGCGCAGCCTTCGCCGATGACCCGTCGTCCCTTTCAGGAGAGTAAGCGTGGAAGCCAACGCAGTTGACCATATGTCCATGTGGAGTCTGATCAGCAACGCCAGCGTGGTTGTACAGCTGGTCATGCTGGTCCTGGTGGCCGCCTCGATCACGTCGTGGATCATGATCTTCCAGCGCGCCACCATGCAGCGCGCCGCGAAGAAGTCCCTCGATACCTTCGAGGAGCGCTTCTGGTCGGGCATCGACCTGTCCAAGCTGTATCGCCAGGCGGGCAGTAATCCCGATCCGGATTCGGGCGTCGAGCAGATATTCCGCGCCGGCTTCAAGGAATTCTCCCGCCTCCGCCAGCAGGCCGGCGTAGACCCGGACGCGGTCATGGACGGCGTCGCCCGTGCCATGCGCGTGGCCATCGCGCGTGAAGAAGAGAAGCTCGAGCAGAGCCTGCCGTTCCTCGCCACCGTCGGCTCCACCAGTCCGTACGTCGGCCTGTTCGGCACCGTCTGGGGCATCATGAACTCCTTCCGCGGCCTGGCGCAGGTGCAGCAGGCCACGCTGGCCACTGTCGCCCCGGGCATCGCCGAGGCGCTGATCGCCACGGCGATCGGCCTGTTCGCGGCCATCCCGGCGGTGGTCGCCTACAACCGCTTCTCCTCGCGCGGCGAAATGCTGATCGCCCGCTACTACACCTTCGCCGACGAATTCCAGGCGATCCTGCACCGCAAGGTCCACACCAGCGAGGAGTGAGGCGAGAACGCCCCGCTCAGCAGGTTTTCCATTCGAACAGGTTCTAAGTCATGGCGAGAATTCGCAACAGACGCAAGCCGGTCGCCGAGATGAACGTGGTGCCCTACATCGACGTGATGCTGGTGCTGCTGGTGATCTTCATGGTGACCGCGCCGATGCTCAACCAGGGCGTCAAGGTCGATCTGCCCAAGGTCAGCAGCGAAGCGCTGCCGCAGGACAACGACTCCCAGGTGCTGACCATTTCCATCAAGGCCGACAAGACCTACTACTGGAACATCGGTAGCGAAGTGGACACCGAGACGCAGCAGGCCAAGGCCTCGACCCTGCCGGAGATGACCCGCGCAGTCACCGCGATCATGAGCGAGAACAGCCGTCAGGGTAAGAAAGTGCAGGTCTTCGTGCGTGGCGACAAAGCCGTCGACTACGGCGCGGTGATGGCCGCCATGGGAGGCCTGCAGACCGCCGGCGTGGGTAATGTCGGGCTGATCACCGAGGCGCCTTGATGTTCCAGCGTGAGCGGTCCCCTTCGGAAAGCTATTTCTGGCCGAGCAACCTGGCTCTGGCGCTGCACATCCTGCTGTTCGGCACGATGTTCATCAGCTTTGCCTACACGCCCGAGTTGCCGCCCTCCAAGCCGATCGTCCAGGCCACCCTGTATCAGCTCAAATCCCAGAGCCGCGCGACCACCCAGACCAACCAGAAGATCGCCGGCGAAGCGAAGAAGACGGCGGCAAAGCAATACGAGACCGAGCAGCTCGAACAAAGGAAGATCGAGCAGCAGAAGCAAGAGGCCGTGAAGGCCGCGGAACAAAAGAAAGCCGACGAAGCTCGAAAGGCCGACGAAGCGGAAAAGGCGGCGGAAGCCGAGAAGGCCGCCGCGGCGAAAAAAGCCGAAGCCGCCAAGGCCGAAGAGGCCAAGAAAGCCGAGCAGGCCGACATCGCGAAGAAAAAGGCCGAGGAAGAGGCGAAGAAGCAGGCCGAAGCCGACGCCAAGAAGAAAGAAGAAGACGCCAAGAAGAAGGCGGCCGACGACGCGAAGAAGAAAGCCGCCGAGGAGGCCCGCAAGAAAGCCGTCGAGGATGCCAAGAAGAAAGCCGCTGCCGATTCCGCGAAGAAGAAGGCCGCCGCCGAAGCTGCGAAGAAGGCCGCCGCGGACAAGAAAGCCCAGGCCCTGGCCGAGCTGCTTTCCGATGACACCGAACGTCAGGAAGCACTGGCCGACGAAGTGGGCGATCAGACTAGCGGAAACTTCGATGACCTTATCCGGATTCGCGCCGCCGAGGGTTGGAGTCGTCCGCCGTCGGCGCGCAACAACATGACGGTGGTGCTGCAGATCGCCATGTTGCCCGATGGCACCGTGACCAGCGTCAGCGTGGCCAAGTCCAGTGGCGATGGTCCATTCGACGCCTCGGCGGTCGCCGCGGTGAAGAACATTGGCCGACTTACAGAGATGCAGGGCCTGAAGCCCGCCGACTTCCAGCCGTACCGCTCATTCAAGATGACATTCACACCTGAGGATTTAGCGTTGTGACCAAGTTTCTTCGAGGTTTACTGGTAATCGTCTTCTGTGCGGCCGGTGCTGCGATGGCACAGGAAAAGAACATCCTGGTGACCACCGGCGCCGATCGGGCAATCCCGATCGCCGTGGTTCCCTTCGGCTGGCAGAGCGGCAGCGTGCTGCCCGACGACATGGCCGAGATCATCGGCAACGACCTGCGCAACTCCGGCGTCTTCGAGCCCATCCCGCGGCAGAACATGATCAGCCTTCCGTCGCAGGCCAGTGAAATCATCTTCCGTGACTGGAAGGCCATCGGCGCGCAGTACGTGCTGGTCGGCAACATCGTTCCCGCCGGCGGCCGCCTGCAGGTGCAGTTCTCGCTGTTCAACGTGGCCACCGAGCAGCAGGTCGCGACCGGCAGCGTTGGCGGCGGCGTAGACCAGTTGCGCGACATGGCTCACCACATATCCGATCAGTCGTTCGAGAAACTCACCGGCATCAAGGGTGCGTTCTCCACCCGCATGCTCTACGTCACCGCCGAGCGCATGGGCGCGGGCGCCACCAGCACCCGCTACACGCTGCAGCGTTCCGATTACGACGGCGCCCGCGCAGTCACCCTGCTGCAGTCGCGCGAGCCGATCCTCTCGCCGCGCTTCGCGCCGGACGGCCGTCGCATCGCCTACGTGTCCTTCGAGCAACGTCGTCCGCGGATCTTCCTGCAGTACATCGATACCGGTCGCCGTGAGCAGCTGACCAACTTCGAGGGGCTCAACGGCGCTCCGGCATTCTCGCCCGACGGCAATCGCCTGGCCTTCGTTCTGTCCAAGGATGGCAACCCGGAAATCTACGTGATGGACCTCGGTAGCCGGCAGATCACCCGTGTGACCAACTCCAACAGCATCGATACCGAGCCTTTCTGGGGCGCCGACGGTCGCACGCTGTACTTCACTTCGGATCGCGCGGGCAAACCGCAGATCTACAAACAAAGCATCGGTGGCGGTGCGGCGGAGCGAGTTACCTTTACCGGTAACTACAACGCCAACCCGAAACTTTCCGCCGATGAAAAAACTTTGGTGATGATCCACCGTCAGGATGGCTTCACCAACTTCAAAGTCGCTGCGCAGGATCTCCAGCGCGGCAGCTTGCGCGTCCTTTCCGATACCAACCTGGATGAGTCTCCCACTGTTGCGCCGAATGGCACCATGCTAATCTACGCCACCCGCCAGCAGGGCCGGGGAGTCTTGATGCTCGTATCTATAAACGGTCGAGTTAGGCTCCCACTTCCTACCGCTCAAGGCGAAGTCCGAGAGCCATCCTGGTCCCCCTACCTGAACTGATGCGGCGTCGATATACCTACAACTTTGAAACACACACTGGGGTCATTAGGAGTTACATCATGGAAATGCTGAAATTTGGGAAATTTGCTGCTCTGGCTCTGGCCATGGCCGTTGCTGTTGGTTGCTCCTCGAAAGGCGGCGATGCTGCTGGCGAAGGCGCTGCTGTCGATCCGAACGCTGGCTACGGCGCAAACAGCGGTGCCGTTGACGGCAGCCTGAGCGACGAAGCCGCTCTGCGCGCCATCACCACCTTCTACTTCGAGTACGACAGCTCCGACCTGAAACCGGAAGCCATGCGCGCTCTGGACGTTCACGCCAAGGACCTGAAAGCCAACGGCGCTCGCGTCGTTCTGGAAGGCCACACCGACGAGCGCGGTACCCGTGAGTACAACATGGCTCTGGGCGAGCGTCGCGCCAATGCCGTTCAGCGCTACCTGGTACTGCAAGGCGTTTCCCCGGCTCAGCTGGAACTGGTTTCCTACGGCGAAGAGCGTCCGGTTGCCACTGGCAACGACGAGCAGTCCTGGGCCCAGAACCGTCGCGTCGAACTGCGTAAGTAATTCGATATGCGCAAGTGCTCTCGTGCTCTGATCCTGTTGGCCGTCGGTTTGCCGTTCGCGGCAATGGCCCAGGTCCCCGTAGAAGATGGCGATGCCGGTTATAACAGCGGCAGCAGTTCGTATCCTCCGTCGGGTTACGGCACGAGTGGCGCCTATGCCGCCGGGGGCGTGGCTTCGGCTCCGACCTCGGCGCAGGGCGAAATGTTTATGCAGTTGCAGCAGATACAACGGGATATCGCGCAGTTGCGCGGTACTCTCGAGGAACAGCAGAATGAGATCCAGCGCCTGAAGCAGGAGGGTCTCGAACGCTATCAGGACCTCGATCGTCGTTTGGCCGGCGCAGCCAGCGCATCGACCACCCAGAATTCAGCCGCTGGCGCGATAGACGCCAGCGGTGCCCCGTCCGCCCCCGCAGGTGCGCCTGCCGCGGCAGCCAATTCGGAACCGGGCGATCCGGCGAAGGAAAAGGTGTACTACGACGCCGCCTTCGATCTGATCAAGGCCAAGGATTTCGAGAAGGCCAGTCAGGCGTTCAACGCCTTTCTGCGCAAGTATCCCAACAGCCAGTACGCCGGCAATGCGCAGTATTGGCTGGGTGAGGTGAATCTCGCCAAAGGTGACCTGCAGGGCGCCGGTCAGGCATTCGCCAAGGTCAGCGCGACCTACCCGAATCATCCCAAGGTGCCGGACTCCCTATACAAGCTCGCCGATGTCGAGCGTCGGCTGGGTAATACGGACAAGGCGCGGACGGCGTTGCAGCAGGTTATCGCCCAGTATCCTGGCAGTTCCGCCGCGCAATTGGCCCAGCGGGATCTGCAGACCCTGCGTTGAGGCGTTCTCGCTTCCCTGAATCCCGCGCCCGGCGCGGGATTTTCTTTTCTGCCATCGAGGTATTTCGATGAGTGACAAGAAGGCGGTCATCCTGCTGTCCGGTGGTCTCGATTCGGCCACGGTGGTCGCGATGGCGCGTGAGCAGGGCTACGCCTGCTACACCATGAGTTTCGACTACGGGCAGCGTCACCGCGCCGAGCTGGCCGCTGCGGGGCGCGTGGCGAAGCAGGCGGGCGTGGTCGAGCACAAGGTCATCGGGCTGGACCTCAGCGGCATGGGTGGCTCCGCGCTGACCGATACGTCCATCGCGGTGCCGGAGGAACCTGGCGAGGGAATCCCGGTGACCTACGTGCCGGCGCGAAACATGCTGTTTCTATCCCTCGCCGTGGGTTGGGCGGAGGTTGTCGGTGCGCGCGATATCTTCATCGGCGTGAATGCGGTGGACTACTCCGGTTATCCGGATTGCCGGCCCGAGTTCATCGTGGCTTTCGGACGTGTTGCCAACCTGGCGACCCGGGCCGGAATCGAGGGTTTCGATTTCCGTATCCAGACGCCGTTGCAGTACCTGAGCAAGGCTCAGATCATCGCGGCGGGCGTGGCGCTGGGCGTCGACTACGGGCTGACGGTGTCCTGCTACCAGGCCGATGACGACGGGCGCGCGTGCGGCCGGTGCGACAGCTGCCGACTGCGGGCGTCGGGCTTTTCGGCGGCGGGGGTTGCCGATCCGACTCGCTATTATTGAAGTTTTTTCGCGCAGGTGTTGATTTGTCGAGATAAATCAGTATCATGCGCTCCGCGTCGGGTCGTTAGCTCAGTTGGTAGAGCAGTTGGCTTTTAACCAATTGGTCGTAGGTTCGAATCCTACACGACCCACCACTCCCTCCTCGCAGCACCCCTCCCGTATTCATATAGAGCCGCTTGCCAGCATCGTTGGCGGGTATAATCGGCGCACTGAAAGCATATTCAGAGCCTGATGACATGACTCAGATTTCCGAACGCCTGTTGGTTCAGGCTCACCTAGACGCCAAGCAGCCGGTGCCCCTGACCGATGAGCAGGAAGCCTTCTATCGTAGCGAAATCGCTGCCGAGCTGAAGAAGCAGAATGCCGTTCTGGTCGCTCACTATTACTGCGATCCGGTCATCCAGGCGCTCGCCGAGGAAACCGGCGGTTGCGTGTCCGACTCCCTGGAAATGGCCCGCTTCGGTAACCAGCATCCGGCCACCACCGTGGTGGTGGCCGGGGTCAAGTTCATGGGCGAGACCGCGAAGATTCTCAACCCGGAAAAACGCGTGCGGATGCCGACGCTCCAGGCGACCTGTTCGCTGGACCTGGGT
>NZ_JASCPA010000037.1:0-47331 GCF_029959715.1 Pseudomonas sp. PS02288
CAAACCAGGGCTTGGCTGGCGGTGTCAAGCGATGCGGTATAGGTAGTCAAAAGGGCTTCTCCCATGCACTGATTTGAGCGCTAATTATATGATATTTATGGATAATTTCCAAAGTTGATGACATTGGGCTTTAGCCCGTCCCAGTGAGCGAAGCGAACGGTTTGAACCAGTTGTTATGTACTCTTAATCCGTAGCCAATGCTTTTTTGAGTTTTCCTGGCGTTTGATTTTGCCAGTTTTTATAAGCTGACTGGAATAAGGAGAAAGATTTATTTTTAGATCAGTAATCCTGCATATAAATAAATCCGTCCCTTTTTTCGTTATATTTTCGTTATATTTATGGCTTGTAAATGGTAAAGCCTTCATCATGCTCATCTTTTAACATGAGCTGCACATGTTCAGGCGCTTCCCACTCAACTTCACGGAATGCATTTAAAAAGGCAGAGATGTCCAAGTGATTAATTGCAGCAATGAACAAATCACACTGCATCGCCTTGCCACCGCCAGCTTTATCATCAACCTTAACTAGCTTCCAGCCACCATAATTCTTACTAAGGTATTCGTTCAGTACATCAACGTTAGGTGTGGATGCTTCACCTACCGAGCCATCTTCGATCATTGTAGAAAGTATAATATCGGTTACATGGCTCATTCAATTTCTCTCAAAATATAACTATAAATAGACACCAAATGGTGTGATAACGCTTTGGCGGCCTGTGGTGGATAACATTCCTTGTCCTCTTTGCGGTCGCTGTCTAGGCTGGGAAGTGCAGCGGTCTGGATGACCGTATAAGGGAGTTATGCGCCATGGACGGAAAGCCTCGGTTGCTCGATCAAGTACGCGAGCAAATTCGCTTGAAACATTACTCGATTCGCACTGAGCGAGTCTATTGCGAGTGGGTTCGTCGGTTTATTCGATTTCATGCTTATCGTCACCCGGCGGAGATGGGGGCGGCGGAGGTGGAGGCGTTCCTGTCCGATCTGGCGGTGCGTCGGGATGTGTCGGCCTCCACGCAGAATCAGGCACTGGCTGAGTTGCTGTTTCTTTATAAACAAGTGCTCAAGCTGGAGCTGCCCTGGCTGGGTGAAGTAGTGCGGGCCAAGAAGCCAGTGCGGTTGCCGGTGGTATTGAGTGTCGAGGAAGTGAAGGCGGTGCTGGCGCAGCTTGAGGGTGAACTGTGGCTGATCGCCAGTCTGCTGTATGGCTCTGGTATGCGTTTGATGGAGGTGATGCGTTTACGGGTAAAGGATGTGGATTTCACCGGGCAGCAGATCGTGGTGCGTGACGGCAAGGGCATGAAGGACCGCGTCACGGTATTGCCGCAACGCCTGCGTGAGCCGTTGCGTAAACACTTGCTCGCAGTGAAGGCCGTGCACAATGCGGAGTTGCTGGCCGGGCGTGGTGATGTGTACCTGCCGCAGGCGTTGGAGCGCAAGTATCCCAAGGCACCGTGGGAGTGGGCGTGGCAGTACATGTTTCCGGCGCAGGGGTTGTCGACCGACCCTCGCAGTGGCAAGCGGCGGCGCCATCATGTCGATGAGAAGCGCTTGCAGCGTGCTTTCAAGGTGGCGGTGCGCGCGACAGGCATCGCGAAGCTGGCGACTCCGCATACGCTCCGCCATTCATTCGCCACGCATTTGCTGGAAAGCGGCCAGGACATCCGCACGGTTCAGGAGCTACTGGGTCACGCGGATGTGAAAACCACGATGATCTATACGCATGTGCTCAATCGTGGCGGCCTTGCAGTGCTTAGTCCGCTGGATCGGCCATGAGCCAAAGCGCTCGCCTCGTGCGCGCGGTGCGCATGGCGCACCCTACGGCTGGTCATTTCGTGGCGTTTTCGGCCCTCTTCCCCAGCCCCTCTCCCATGAATGGGAGGGGGGAGCAGTAGGGAGCTCTCGATCAGGAGATCAAACCAGCTCGGCCCACATGTCGTACTCGTCGGCATCGACGATGCGCACGCGGACTTTGTCGCCGGGTTGGACGGCGGTGGTTTCGATGAACACGCTGCCGTCGATTTCCGGGGCATCGGCCCAGGAGCGGCCGACGGCGCCTTCGTGGTCGACTTCATCGATCAGCACGTCCATTTCCAGGCCGATCTTGCGTTGCAGGCGCTCCGTGCTGATGGCTTGCTGGTGCGCCATGAAGCGGTCCCAGCGCTCCTGCTTGACGTCGTCGGGGACGATTTCCAGGTTCATGTCGTTGGCCGGCGCGCCGTCCACCGGGGAGTACTGGAAGCAGCCGACGCGGTCGAGCTGGGCTTCGGTGAGCCAGTTCAGCAGGTACTGGAAGTCTTCTTCGGTCTCGCCGGGGAAACCGACGATGAAGGTGGAGCGGATGGTCAGCTGCGGGCAGATCTCGCGCCACTGCTTGATGCGCGCCAGGGTGCGGTCCTCGAAAGCCGGGCGTTTCATCGCCTTGAGCACTTTCGGGCTGGCGTGCTGGAAGGGGATGTCGAGGTAGGGCAGCAGCTTGCCGGCGGCCATCAGCGGGATGACGTCATCTACGTTGGGGTACGGGTAGACGTAGTGCAGGCGCACCCACACGCCCATGCTCGACAGCGCCTCGCAGAGTTCGAGCATGCGTGTCTTGACCGGGCGGCCGTCCCAGAAGTCGGTCTTGTATTTGAGGTCGACGCCGTAGGCGCTGGTGTCCTGGGAGATCACCAGCAGCTCCTTCACGCCGGCCTTGACCAGGCGCTGGGCCTCGCTGAGCACGTCGCCCACCGGGCGGCTGACCAGTTTGCCGCGCATGCTGGGGATGATGCAGAAGCTGCAGCTGTGGTTGCAGCCCTCGGAAATCTTCAGGTAGGCGTAGTGGCGCGGGGTGAGCTTGATGCCCTGCGGCGGCACCAGGTCGATCAGCGGGTTGTGCTCGATGTTCGGCGGCACCACCTCGTGCACGGCGTTGACCACCTGCTCGTACTGCTGCGGGCCGGTGACGGCGAGCACGCTGGGGTGCACGTCGCGGATCGCACTTTCCGACACGCCCATGCAGCCGGTGACGATCACCCGGCCGTTCTCGGCCAGCGCTTCGCCGATGGCGTCCAGCGACTCGGCCTTGGCGCTGTCGATGAAGCCGCAGGTGTTGACCACCACCACGTCGGCATCCTGATAGGTGGGCACGACTTCGTAGCCCTCCATGCGCAGCTGCGTGAGGATGCGCTCGGAATCGACCGTGGCTTTCGGGCATCCGAGACTGACGAAACCCACTTTGGGGGCGGTGGCGGTGGACATGGCGGCTAACCTCGAGGAGCGCTCCGGGAGGCGCCCTTGATCAAAAAGTGCGCAATTCTAGCGGCACGTCCGGGTCTTGGATAGCCTCGGCGTCGGTTCCCGCCGATTGGTCGCTAATGGCTGGCTGCGCGGATCTGCCCGAGGTGCCGGTCCGCCTCGTCCTGAACCTGCCGGCGCGCCATGCGCAGGCGCCGGCGTTCGCTCTCGTCCACGAGTTCGCGCAGGTCCACGTCGAGGTTGATCAGCAGCGCGCTGAGCCCCGCATGCAGGAGCAGGGCGCCGGCCTCGATATCGCTGACCAGGGCATCGGCGGTTTGCGGCCGCGCCTCGCTCGCCAGTGCCAGGGCCTGGGCGCAGCAACGTGCGGCGTCGAGCGAAACCGCCGAGGTCTTGCGCGCGGCACGCTGCCGGTTGGGCGCCTGGGTGTCGTCGTGGCGCAGCGCTTCCATATAGTCGGCGAAGGCCAGCACGTCGGCATCGGCGTAGTCGGCGAGGGCGTGAAGCAGGGTTTCCACCTGGGCGATCAGCGCGCCGCGCACGGCTTGCGGCTGTTTCGCCTGGGAGGTGCGCAAGGCCATCAGCACCAGCGCCAGGCCGAGGTTGGCGCTGACCACCGCGGCGGCGCCGCAACTGGGTGTGGGCGATGGCGCGGCGACCGCGTCGCGGAACCGGGTGAGGCTCTGGGACCAGAGGGTTTCGTTGCGCGGCATGGGCGATCTTCCTGGCAGACCCGCTTTTGAGCGCGCCCGCCGCCGAGCGTTCATTCAGCGGCCTGTCGTCCGGCAACCGGCCGCGTGCGGGAGCGTTGCCGATCGTGGCCTGTCTACCGTTCAGGCAACCACGAGCGTGGAAAGTCATGCGGATCGAAGCCATCGTCGAGTATTTCAAGGAGCACCACCTGCTGCTGGCGACAGCCGAGTCCTGTACCGCGGGCAACATCATCACCCTGTTGGCGTCCTGCCCTGGCAGCGGGCGCTATCTGGACGCCGGCTACGTGGTCTATTCGCCGGATGCGAAGAAGCGCCTGCTCGCGGTGCAGCAGGCCACCATCGACCGCTTCGGACTGACCAGCGAGCAGGTCGCCCGCGAGATGGCCGCCGGTGCGCTGCGTGACAGCCCGGCCAATGTCGTGGTCGCCACCACCGGCGTCGCCGGGCCGGATGGCCTCGATGGGATCGCGCCGGGCACCGTGTGCTTCGCCTGGGCATTCAGTGGGCAGGAGGAACTGCGCCTGTTTTCCCGCACCGAGCATTTCCCGGGCGACCGGATGGCCGTGCTGGACGCGGCATCCAGTTTCGCGCTGGCTGAGATCCCGCGCCTGCATGCCAGCCTCGCCCGCCGTTGAATCACTTCTCCTTTCAGCATGGAATACAGCCTATGAGCAACGACCTTTCCAGCCGTCAGCAACGCATCATCCGTGACCTGCAGGTGAGCCCGGAATTCGACGCGGCGAGCGAAGCGCGGCGGCGCATCGACTTCCTCGTCGCGCAGATGCGCAACAGCCGCCGGCATGTGCTGGTGCTGGGTATCAGCGGCGGTGTCGACTCCAGCGTGGCCGGGCGCCTGGCCCAGCTCGCCGTGCAGCAACTGCGCGAGGAGGGCGAGCCCGCCACCTTCATCGCCGTACGCCTGCCCTACGTCGAGCAGCACGACGAGGCGGACGCGCGTGCGGCACTGGACTTCATCCAGCCCGACGAGCTGTTGCGGGTCGACATCGGCCCGGCCAGCGACGCGCTGCTGCGGGCGACCAGGGACGCCGGACTGACCTTTCGCGATGCGGCGCAGGAGGATTTCGTCCTCGGCAACATCAAGGCGCGCCAGCGGATGATCGCCCAGTACGCCATCGCCGGCGCGCGCGACGGCCTGGTGATCGGCACCGACCACGCGGCGGAGGCGCTGATGGGGTTCTTCACCAAGCACGGCGACGGCGCCTGCGATGTGGCGCCGCTGTACGGGCTGAACAAGCGCCGCGTGCGCGCCGTCGGCCGTTGGCTCGGGGCTCCCGAGGCGCTGACCGAGAAGGTTCCGACTGCCGACCTGGAAAGCCTGCGCCCCGGCCACGCCGACGAAACCGCGCTCGGCGTGCGCTACGAGGAGATCGACGATTTCCTCGAGGGCAAGCCGGTGAGCGAGGAGGCCAGCCGGATCATCCTGCGCACCTACGACAACAGCGCGCACAAACGGGCGCTGGCGGTCACGCCCTGAGGCCCCGCGCCGCTCAGCGCTGCAACTGCGCGCGCAGGTAAGGCGCTGTCCGGCTCTCCTTGCTGCGCGCCACCTCGTCCGGCGCCCCGCAGGCGACCACGCGGCCGCCGGCGTCGGCAGCGCCGGGGCCGATATCGATCACCCAGTCGGCCTGCGCCACCACCGGCATGTTGTGCTCGACCAGCACCACCGTGTTGCCGTCATCCACCAGTTCGCCGAGCTTGGCCATCAGCCGGTCGATATCCAGCGGGTGCAGGCCGGTGGTGGGCTCGTCCAGCACGTAGAGCGTGGCGCCGCGCTGGCTGCGTTGCAGTTCCGAGGCCAGCTTGATGCGCTGCGCTTCGCCGCCCGACAGCTCGGTGGCGGGCTGACCGAGGCGCAGGTATCCCAGGCCGATGTCGCGCAGCAGGCGCAACGGACGCAGCACGGCGGCTTCCTCGGCGAAGAACCCGCAGGCGTCGTCCACGGTGAGTTGCAGCACCTCGGCGATGTTCTTTTCCCGCCAGGTGACTTCCAGCGTCTGCGGGTTGTAGCGCGCACCCTGGCAGGCCGGGCAGGGCGCGTAGACGCTCGGCATGAACAGCAACTCGACGCTGACGAAGCCCTCGCCCTCGCAGGTGGCGCAGCGGCCCTTGGCGACGTTGAAGGAGAACTGTCCGGCATCGTAGTGACGCCGCCTGGCCTGCGGCGTGGCGGCGAACAGCTTGCGCACCCCATCGAACAGCCCGGTGTAGGTGGCGAGGTTGGAGCGCGGCGTGCGGCCGATCGGCTTCTGGTCCACCTGAACCAGCCGGCGGATGCGTTGCATGCCGTCGACCACGCGCCCCTCGGTCGCCGGCAGCACGGCATCCTCAAGGCTCGGTTCCTCGCCGTCGGCGGCGGAGACGGCATGGCCCAACTGGGCGCCGACCAGTTCCAGCAGCGCCTGGCTGACCAGGCTGGATTTGCCCGAGCCGGATACCCCGGTGACCGCGCACAGGCAGCCGAGCGGGAAGCTCACGTCCAGCCCGCGCAGGTTGTTGCGGGTGACGCCTTCCAGGCGCAGCCAGTCCGATGCCTGGCGCGGCGTCCGTTCGACCGCCTTCCGGGTACCGAACAGGTATGCCCGGGTCTGCGAGGCCTCGACGTCGGCGAGCCCGGCCGGTGGGCCGCTGTGGAGGATGCGTCCGCCGTGTTCGCCAGCCGCCGGGCCGACGTCCACCAGCCAGTCGGCCCGGCGCATGGTTTCCAGGTCGTGCTCGACCACGAACAGCGAGTTGCCGGCATCCTTCAGCTGCTGCAGGGCATCGAAGAGCGCTTCGCCATCGGCCGGATGCAGGCCGGCGGAAGGCTCGTCGAGCACGTAGATCACGCCGAACAGCTGCGAGGTCAGCTGGGTGGCCAGGCGCAGGCGCTGCAGTTCGCCGGACGACAGGGTCGGCGTGCTGCGTTCCAGCGCAAGGTAACCAAGGCCGAGGTCGGTGAGGGTTTTCACCCGGACCAGCAGGTCCGCGGCGATGCGTCGGGCGGCCAGGCGTTTCTCCGGCGAGCGGTTGGCGGTGCGGCGCACGTCCGGCGCGCCGGCATGCGTGGAGCCGCCGGCGGCGCTGCGCTGCTCGCGTGCGGCCTTTGCCGTGGGTCGGTCCGCTGGCGCCGGAGCGGGGGCGTCCGCGGACGCGTCATCGGCGACCCTGCGCAACACCTCAGCCAGTTCGAGCAGCGGCATCTGCGAGAGGCTGCCGATGTCCTGCCCGGCGAAGGTCACCGACAGCGCCTCGCGTTTCAGCCGCTTGCCGTCGCACAGCGGGCACGGGCTGCCGACCATGAACTGCGAAACACGCTTCTTCATCAGCGCGCTTTGCGAGTGGGTGAAGGTGTGCAGCACGTAGCGCCGCGCCCCGGTGAAGGTGCCCTGATAGCTCGGCTCCAGCTTGCGTTTCAGCGCCTGGCGCGTCTCCTCGGGGCTGAGCCCGGCGTACACCGGCACCGTCGGCTGCTCGTCGGTGAAGAGAATCCAGTCGCGCTGCTCGCGCGGCAGGTCGCGCCAGGGAATGTCCACGTCGTAGCCCAGCGTGACCAGGATGTCGCGCAGGTTCTGCCCCTGCCAGGCTGTGGGCCAGGACGCCACCGCGCGCTGGCGGATGCTCAGCGAGTCGTCCGGCACCATCGAGCGCTCGGTGACTTCATAGACGCGCCCCAGGCCGTGACATTGCGGGCAGGCGCCCTGCGGGGTATTGGGCGAAAAGTCCTCGGCATAGAGCATCGGCTGCTCCGGCGGGTAGTCGCCGGCCCGCGAGTAGAGCATGCGTACCAGGCTCGACAGGCTGGTGACGCTGCCGACCGAGGAGCGCGTGCTCGGGGTGCCGCGCTGTTGCTGCAGTGCCACGGCCGGCGGCAGGCCCTCGATGGCATCGACATCGGGCACGCCGACTTGGTCGATCAGCCGCCGGGCATAGGGCGCCACCGACTCGAAGTAGCGCCGCTGCGCCTCCGCGTACAGCGTGCCGAACGCCAGCGAGGACTTGCCGGAGCCGGAGACCCCGGTGAACACCACCAGCGAATCGCGGGGAATATCGACATCGACGTTCTTCAGGTTGTGCTCGCGTGCACCGCGCACGCGGACGAAGCCGGAGTTGGTGGACGCACGGACAGGGGCGGGCTTGCGGCGGGACGGAGGCATGCTGCGGACTCGTGAAGACGGGGCGAAAGACTTACAAAGAAAAACCGCCCCGAGAGGCGGTTCTTTTCTTCCAGCGACGGCTCAGACGTGGCTGTAGGCCGGCAGGCCCGAGCGACGCAGACGGCTGAGGGTTTCCACCTGCGGCAGTTCGCCGAAGTGCAGCGCCACGTCGCGTTTCATCGTGTTGACGAAGCGCTCGCGCTGGAATTCGTCGGATACCTGGGCGGCGCAGGCGGCACGCTTGACCAGGCTGCCATCGTAGTTCTTGAGGGTCACGAGACAGCCGCGGTCAGGGCGGGCGACGGCGGTGACTTCGTAGTCGGGGAAAGCGGCAGTTACGGCATTGAGCAGATCGTTCATTTTTTAGTTATCCAAAGCAGTTCAATTCCGCTTTGTTATCGCAGCATGCGTGCCAACTTCGTGTCTGTTATAAATCAATGACTTACATTAAATGATGGCGATAAGCTGCTAGCAGAATGCACGAATGGTCGGAAACGACCTTGCAAATCGCGCAATGGTTCCCGGTGAGGTCTCTTACTTCCGGCGTCTGAATGGCTGGCCGGCCAGGTTCCGCCACGGTAGGCGCATGCCCCGGAACGTGAGGAAACTGACCGAGCGACCGGTTAATCGAACTACTTGCCAGGCGGGGCGCTCGAAACCTCACATGCAGTGAGAAGGACATGAAGATGAGCCAGACCGATCGCCCCAGCCAATCCTCCATCGACCGCACGCCGCCCAACCTGCCCAAGCAGGATCTGGCCGGCAACCCGGTGGATGTGGTGAGGAAGGACATCACCCGCGATGACGAAGCGACCGAAACCGTCGACAAGGTGATCACGCCGACCACCATCAAGACCAAGGAGCAGGAGGCCGATGAAATCAATGCGGGCGCGGATCGCGTGGAGGGCCTGCTGAAGCGCTGAATCCGACCGCGTCACCGGGGCGCCGCCGATGGGGCGCCGAGTAGCCAAATGCCTACACACGCTGTCGCGGCTTGGCTCTACCGGGGTGTGCGTGCGCGCCGTAATCTCTGCCCTACGGATGGCGCGACGGATCGCACGAACCGCAGGATGAACCACCGAGCCAGGACGGCGCCTCGACAGGGATTTCGAGTCGGTACCACACAAACCCGCTTCGGCGGGTTTTGTGTTTTCCGGGGTTCGGGAAAAGCCGCGCGTGGCGCCGGAGCCACGCTTACGGCGTGGTCCGGGCCTTTATCGCATCGAGCAGGCGCGCGGCCAGCGCCGGGTAATCCTGGTCGTAATGGTGGCCGCCCGGCAGTTCCAGCGGTTGGCCGCTCAGCTCACCCAGCGTGCAGCCGGTTTCCGCCTTTTCTTCGACGCCATAGACGCACAGTACCTTCGCCGCCGGCAGCTTGCTCAGCTCGGGGCCAATCGGCGCTTCTTGATTGACCTTGCCCAGCCAGCCCTGCACCTCGATCTCGAAACCGACGCTGCGTTCGGGCGCCAGCAGGATCAGCGAACTCACCGTGTCCTGGGTCGCCGCCGGCAGCCGGTTGTAGATCGGCGGTAGCACGTTGGCGCCGAACGAGTAGCCGATCAGCGCGAAGTGCTTCACGCCGCGGGTTTCCTGGTAGTGCTTCATCAGCGCGGCGAGGTCGCTGGCGGAGCGCTCCGGACTCTTGCGTTGCCAGTAGTAGCGCAGCGTGTCGACGCCGATCACCGGGTAGTTGTGCAGCGCCATCTGCTCGGCGACATCGCGGTCGAGGTCGCGCCAGCCGCCGTCGCCGGAATAGAACAGGCTCAGCGTGTCGACCGGGTCCTTGGCCGGCACGTCGACCACCGGCATGGCTTCGCCCTGGCCGGCGAGCAGGCTCTGCAACTGCTGATCGAGCAACTGCGGCAGCGGCGTGTCGTAGTCGGCGATCTGCGTATGGGCGTTGTCCAGCGCACGGGCGAAGCGCGCGCTGGGATCGTCCGGATTGTCGTTCCAGGCGATGGTCCACTGGCCGTGTTCTGCCCGTTGCGGCAGCACGTCGGGGCAATCCGGCGTCGACAGCGAGAAACCGACCGACAGCGCGCGCGCCTGGTCGCTGCCCTGGGCCGCCAGCCAACGCCAGGCGAGCACGCCGCCTGGGCCGATACCGGCGACCAGCGTCGGCGCCTGTTTCAGCTGCGCCGCGGCATCGTTCATGTGCTGGCGTTGCTGTTCGCAACTGCCGGGCTGGAGAACGTACTGCACCAGCAGCGCGCCGCGCTCGGCCAGATTCAGCAGTTGCGCATCGCTCAGCCCCTGGCCCTCGGGTACGGCTACGACCACGCGCGCGCCGATCTTGCCCGGTGGCACGGCCAGGGTCACCGCGCTGCCATCGGACAGCGTCGGGTGTTCGAGTTGCGCCCTCGGCGGCGGCTTGAGGAACCACCAGGCCACGCCCAGCGGCAGGCACGACAGTACGAGGAGGGTTGTCAGCGTCTTGCGACGGGAGAGCGATAAGGCCATCAGCGTTTCACCAATCCAGTCAGGCCGCCGGCGATCAGCGCGGCGGTGTCGGCCAGGGCCAGTAGTGGGTTGAGTCCCGCGGGAACGGCCATGTAGCGCGGTTCCCATTCGGGGTCGAACTTGTCCTTGAAGCGGCGCAGGCCCTGGAAGTTGTAGAACTGCTCGCCGCGCTGGAACACCAGCGAGCCCAGGCGCTGGGCCAGTGGCGCGCCACGGCGCACCTGCAACCCGGCCAGCGGCACCATGCCGAGGCTGAAGTGCGCATACCCGGCCTCCTTGAAGCGCAGGATCAGGCCGAGCATGAGGAACTCCATGGTCAGCTTCGGCGCCTTCGGATGCACGCGCATCAGGTCGAGGCTGGCGACTTCCTTCTGGTCGGTCTCCAGCAGGCTGGCGAAGGCCACCGGCTGGTCCTTGTCGAGCACCACGGCGATGCGGAAGTGGCGCAGGTAGTCGGTGTCGAAGCGGCCGAGGGAGAAGCCCTTCTCGCGCGCCTGCTTGCCCTGCATCCAGGCTTCGGAAATCGCCGCCAACTGCTCCATCGGCGCCTCGCCGGGCGCATGGATCACCAGGCTGAGACCGTCGCGCTGGCCGCGGTTCCAGGTGTAGCGCAGGTCTTTCTTGCCCTTGCTGTCGAGGTCGAAGGTGGCCAGGTCAACGCTGGCTTCCTCGCCGAGCTTGATCGCACTCAGGCCGATGTCCATGTAGTACGGCAGGTTCTCGGCGCGCACCTGGTAGAACACCGGGCGGGCGCGGTAGTGGTCGCAGAGGTCGCGGAACTGCCAGATCAGCTCGCCGCGTTCGGCGGCCGGGCCGATCGGGTCGAACAGCGCCACCAGGCTGCGGCCGCGTCGTGCGTACATCAGGAAGGCATCGCCGTTGGGGTGGAAGAGGATCGCCTTGTCGCCGGTGAGCACCAGGCCGCCGTCCGGTTGATCGGAAGCCTTGATGATGGCGAGCGCGCGTTGTAGCTCGGCCTCGTCGGGTTCGAGGATTTCCGGCGGCTGCGGGCGCAGCAGCCAGACCAGGCCGAGGATCGCCAGCAGCAGGAAGCTGCCCAGCGTCGCCCGCAGCGAGCGCGGGGTGTTGGCGTCGACCGCGAATTGCCACCACAGCTCATGGTCGTAGGGCACGTTCTGGTAGACGAAGAACATCAGCCAGGTCGAGGCCGCGAGCACGCACGCCGCGGCCACCAGGTTGACCGACGAGAGCGGCATCTCCAGCAGCCGGCTGGGGCGGTAGAAGGCCTTGCGGAACACCGCCAGCAGCGCGGCGGTGATCGACAGCAGCATCGCCTCTTCCCAGTCCACGCCCTTGAGCAGCGACAGCCCGGCACCGACCACCAGCAGGGCGAGGGTCAGCGCCCAGGCGGCCGACAGGCGCTGGCGCAGGCCCTGGGCGAGCAGCAGGCAGAGCACGCCCACCAGGCTGGCGGCGAGGTGGGAGATGTCGATCAGCCGGTGCGGAATGAGGAAGCGCAGGGTGTCCAGGCGCTCGTCGATGGCCGGGGTCGCGCCGGAAAACAGCAGCACCACGCCGGCGAAGAACACCAGCAGCGAGAGCACCGGTGCCGCCAGCGTCGAGGCCAGGCGCAGGGCTTCGCGGCCGGCGCCGAGGAAACGCCGGGCTTCGTCGGCGAGCAACAGCAGGCAGCCGAGCACCAGCGGCAGGCCGACGTAGATCAGCCGGTAGATCACCAGCGCGGCGGCCAGCGGCGCGGCGCCCAGTTGGCCGGCGAAGGCGGCCAGCAGCACCGCCTCGAACACGCCGATGCCGCCGGGAACATGGCTGAGCACGCCGGCTGCCAGCGCCAGCAGGTAGACCAGCAGGAAGCTGCCGAACGGCGGCGCCTCGGGCAGCAGCAGGTAGAGCACGGTGGCGGCGGCGCTGACATCGACCAGGGTGATGAACAGTTGCAGCAGCGACAGCTTCGCGCCGGGCAGGCGCAGCTGCCAGCGCGACACCTGCACCTCGACGCTGCCGGGCACGCCGCCTTGCGGCAGGCGGCGGCGCGAGAGGAACAGCACCAGCGCGGCGCAGCCCAGCAGGATGGCCACGGCCAGCGCGCCCACCAGCGGCGCCGGGAGTTTCAGCGCCTGGGCGGCGGCCGGCAGGTCGCTCAATGCGGCGAGTGCGGACAGCGGCGGCAGTGCGCAGCCCAGCGAGAGGCTGGCGAACAGGCTGATCCGGGCGATGTCGCCGGCGCTCAGCTCTTCGCGGGCATACAGCCGATAGCGCACCGAGCCGCCGGAGAGCAGCGAGAAGCCCACCGCGTTGCCGATCGAGAAGGCGCAGAAGCTGCCCAGCGTGAGTCGCGAGGCCGGCAGTTTCACCCCGGCGTAGTGCATCGCCGACCATTCATAGCCGAGCAGTGCGACGAAGCTCAGTGCCGTGGCGGCGAGGGCGCCATAGATGCTGGCCTGGGGTACGTCGAAGAGCGCGGCGCGCAGGCCGTCCGGATCGAGTTCGTGCAGCAGGTGCCAGCACGCCAGCAGGCCGAGCGCGAACAGGATCAGGGTGAGGGCGAGGCCGATGGGCTGGCGGTAGAGACTCAGGCGGTCGAGCCAACCAAGACGGGGGATGGGGCTGACGGCGACTTCGACGGGTTCCTGCATTGCGGCTCTCAGTGGCTGAACATGTTGCAGAGTGTGACCGTTCGGACTGCGGACCGCACCTCCGTCGGGAGGATTTTTTGTCCGGGCCGTCCACGGCTGTGAGGCAAAGGGTAGGTGGGTTTCGGGTCAAGGAAAGAAAAAGGCCACCCGATCGGGTGGCCTTTTCGTTACGCCAGCGAAGCGCGTGGCGGATGGTGCGTTGCGCCGCTCAGCGCTCGTTCAGGCTGTCCCGCAGATCGGTCACCTCGGCGCTGGAAACCGGGGAGGCGGAGTTGCCCCAGCTGTTGCGCACGTAGGTCAGCACGTCGGCGATGTTCTCGTCGCTGAGGTTCCAGGCGAACGACGGCATCGCCGGTGCGGTGGGCGCCGCCTCGGTGCCGCCAGCGCGGCTGCCGGCCAGTACCACGCGGATCAGCGAGGTGCTGTCGGCGGCGTTCACCAGCGGCGCCTTGGCGAGTTTCGGGAAGAGATGCGCGATCCCTTCGCCGGAATCGACGTGGCAGGCCGAGCAGCGGTCGGCGTAGATCGCCTTGCCGGCCACCATCGCCGGGCTGTCCGCGGCCAGCGGTTCGACGGGCTTCGGCCAGTCGGTCCGCGGGTCGTCCTTCAGGTAGACCGCGACCGCCATCAGGTCCTCATCCCTCCAGTGCTGGGTGGAGTGCTCCACGGCTTCGGCCATCGGCCCGGAGGCGATGTCGAAACGGTTGGCGCCGGTCTTAAGGTACTGGACGATTTCCTCGACGCTCCAGGCGCCGATGCCGTTGTGCGGATCGGCGGTGATATTCGGCGCGACCCAGCCCTGCAGGTTGGCGCCGGCGAGGAAGGCGTCGTTCTTGTCGCCGCCGGTGATGCTTTTCGGCGTGTGGCAGGTGCCGCAGTGACCGAGGCCCTGAACGAGGTAGGCGCCGCGGTTCCATTGCTCGGATTTCTTCGCGTCGGGCTTGAATTCGCCCTCCTCGAAGTTGAGCAGGTTCCAGGCGATCAGGCTGCTGCGCACGTTGAACGGGAACGGCAGCAGATTGGTTTCCACCGGGTTGTGTACCGGTTGCACCGTCTGCAGGTAGGCCCAGATGGCCCGGTTGTCCTCACGGCTGACCTTGGTGTAGGCGGTGTACGGCATCGCTCCGTACAGGCGCTTGTCGCCCGGCGCGTGGCCTTTGGACATGACGTTCTGGAAGTCCTCGAAGCTCCAGCCACCGATGCCGCTGTTGGGGTCGGGGGTGATATTGGCGCCGACCAGCTTGCCGAACGGGGTGTCGATGGTCACGCCGCCGGCGAACAGCGGCTTACCTGGCTGCGTATGGCAGGCCGTGCAGTCGCCGAGGGTCGTCAGGTAGCGGCCTTTTTCCACCAGACTGTAGGAGTCGCTGCCGGTGACGGCGTGGGCCGCGCCAACGCTCAGGGCCAGCGCGCCGAGGCAATGGGAGATTATCGTTTTCATACGTTGATCATCTCCCCCGGACGCTTGAGATAGAGCTTGCGGATCGCGTCCGCCGCCTTGTAGGCGAGGGCGCCGACGGTGCCGGTGGGGTTGTAGCCCGGGTTCTGCGGGAAGGCCGAGGCGCCTACCACGAACAGATTGGGCACGCCCCACACCTGCAGGTGCTTGTTCACCGAACTGGTCGAAGGGTCGGCGCCCATGACGAAGCCGCCGACCACGTGGGAGGACTGGTAGGAGGTGTTGTTCCACGGGCCCTTGCGCGGGTTGGCGAACATCAGCTTCGGGTTCAGCGCGCGGGCGATCTCGGCGGTACGCTCGGTCACATACTGCGCCATGCGCAGGTCGTTTTCGTTGAAGTCGAAGGTGATGCGCAGCAGCGGCCGGCCGTGGGGGTCGGTGTAGTTCGGGTCCAGCGAGAGGTAGTTGTTGGGCGAGCTGTAGTTGCTCGCCTCGCAACCGATGGACATGCTGTTGGCGTAGTACTTCACTGTGGTCTTCTTCCACTCCGAGCCCCACCGGGGAGTATCCGGCGGTACCGGTCGCGCGTTGATCGGCGCGGCGCCGATGGGCGTCACGCGGGTGCTGCCGCCGCCGACGAAGCCCAGGCCGGAATGGTCGAAGTTGTCGTTGTTGAACTCGTCGATGCCCATGCCGATGGCGCCGCCGCCGATGAAGGGGTTGAAGTTCTTGTCGTCGAAGAACAGCTTCACGTCGTTCGCGGTCTGGTAGGCGTAGTTACGCCCGGTGGTGCCGTGGTTGGTGAGCGGGTCGTAGGGCTCGCCAATGCCCGAGAGCAGCATCAGACGCACGTTCTCGAAGGTGAAGGCGGCGACCACCACGATGTCCGCCGGTTGCTCCCACTTCTCGCCGTTCTCGTCGACGTAGATGATCCCGGTGGCACGTTTGCCGGTGCTGTCCTTGGTCACCTCGAGCACTTCGCAATGGGTGCGCGCGGTGAAGTTGGGCATGCGCACCAGCGCCGGCAGCACGTTGACGATGGCGCTGGCCTTGGAATAGTTGGCGCAACCGTAGTTGGTGCAGAAGCCGCAGAAGGTGCAGGGCCCCATGGTCACCCCGTATTGGTTGGTGTAGCCCTGGGAGGCCAGTGCCGACGGTACCGGGAACGGCTTGTAGCCCATGTTGCGCGCGGCCTCGGCAAACAGCGTCGGGGCGAAGGTCTGCTGGGTCGGCGGATTCGGATAATCGCGCGTCCGCGCGCCCTCGAACGGGTTGCCTCCCTCGACGATCTTGCCGGCGATGTTGCCCGCTTTGCCGGAAACGCCCGCGACGCGCTCGAAGGCGTCGTAGTGCGGCTCCATTTCCTCCCAGGTGGTGCCCCAGTCCTGCAGGCTCAGGCCCTCGATGGCCTGTTCGCCGTAGCGCTCGACCAGGTGGCTGCGCAGGCGAAATTCCTCGGGCTGGAAGCGGAAGGTGATACCGGCCCAGTGGTTGCCGGCGCCGCCGGTGCCGTTGCCGGGGTGGAAGGAACCCCACGTGCGCATCGGCAGCGCCGTCTGGCTCGGGTTGTTGCGCATCGTGCAGGTGTTCTGCCGGGTCTGCAGCATCAGTTCCTGGCGCTGCGGGTAGCGCAGTTCGTCGGCGGCCGAGGCAACGTTGAAGTCCGACGCGGTATCGCGCCAGGCGCCACGCTCGAAGCCGACCACGCGCAGGCCTTCGTCGGCGAGCTCCTTGGCGATGATCGAGCCGGCCCAGCCGAGCCCGACCACGGCCACGTCGGTAGCGGGGAGTTTCTTGGCCATGCCACTCATCCTTTGCGATTCCATGCCGAGCTGCCGACGATCGACAGCGGGATCAGGTCCAGCTTCTCGTTGTGCCGGGCGATGTAGGGGCGGTAGTCGTAACGCGCGCCGGGGAAGCCGAGCATCTTCCAGCTGACCATGTCGCGGTTGCCGCCGTAGATCGGGTCGGCGAAGAAGCCTTCCATGGTGTTCTTCAACACCTGCTCGAAGAACGCCTTGGATTCGATGCCCTCGAACGCGATCTCACCGCTCTCCAGGCCCTTGAGCACCTGGTCACGCTGGGCGTCGTCCAGCTCGCTGAAGCGCTTCTTGAAGGTTGCCTGGCAGTACTTGCCCAGTTCGGCGAGGCCGGTGCGGTAGCGGTCGCGGGGCACCAGCGGCGATTTCGGCTCGACGCCGGGGACGAACGGCCCCTGCTGGTAGAGGCGCTCGAAGGTGCCGTAATGGGTCATCAACTGGCGGTCGATGAAGACCGCGCAGCCGGCGTCCTTGCCACTCGGCGAAAGTTCGTCGGCAGGGACCAGTCGCTCGACGATAGCCTCGACCTCGCGCGCCTCCTCTTCGGTGAAGAACTGCCAGCCGTCTGCCTCGTAGTGCATCGGGCCGTTGTGGTCGAAGGGTATCCATCCGGGCGTACCGACCACGGTGGCCGCCTTGGCGCTGGCAGCGGCACCGACGGCGAGCGAAGCCGCCGACGAGACAAGGATCTGCCGCCGGGTAAAGCCTTTGGATTTATCGGTCATGGGAGGCTCCTGCGATACGCGTCTGACGAGCCAGGGGGCTGCTCGCCGAAAGCTGCGTAGTCGCTATCAGTTCACGGTGGTGCCTTTGCCGTGCAGGCGCAGGCGCAGGCGGAAACATCCACGTGGGGGCACGCGACCTTCGAGGGGCAGGAGGCCAGGTCGGTGCGCTGCACCGGAACCGATAGGGCCGTCGTCCATTGGTCGTCTCTTCCCGACGTTCTTACAGGGTAAGGTGTTGCAAATTGTCGCAGTGAAAAAGTTGTGCAATTCACTGTTACAAATTTGATATCAATCCATCCGGTTTTGTTCCCGCCTCGTCTGAGGCCCCGTCAGCCGTGGCCTGTAGCGGGTCGAGGGTAGCCAAGCGGCACGCCGGCCAACGGGCCGGACATTTGAAGTCTCCGGTTCCTGGGAGGCCAGGGGCTCTTTTCGGGTAGGGGAACGCGGCGGTCGGGAGACGGCGCGCGGACACGGAACTGCCTCAGCCCGCGCGCCGTCGTGGCGCTGCGATTCCCGCGCCGGGACGGGAAAACGCGAACAGCAGGAAGGTCTCGGTGAAGTCCAGCAGCTCCTGGGCTTCCTCCTCGGCGACGTCGTCGTCTAGCAGTGTCGCGGCGCTGCCCTCGATGCGGACGAAATGGCCCCAGGCGGCCAGCGTGGAGGGGATGACCCCTTCGTTGCGCAGGCGATGAAAGCGTTCGCGCAGGCCGGGGATTCCGGGCAGCAGATCATGGCTGGCGAGGTCCAGCGCGCTCACGCAGAGCGTCGCGCAGGCTTCGAAGTCGCCAAGCGCCAAGCGTGCGCGGGCTGCGGAAAGGCGATCCGCCGGCTGCAACGGCGTGGCGAAGGGGGCGGGGATCGCCCGTGGTTTCGGATACACCGCCTGGACGATGAACGGCAGCGCCGGTGCGATCTGCCCGCCGTGACGCGGGAGGGTGATGGAGCCGGGACCGTCGAGCGGGCCGTCGAGCCCGGCCGAGGCCAGCAGCACGTCGATACGCCGCGCACAGGCGTTGCAGCTCATCTGCAGGCGCCAGCGCGAGCCCGACTCGCTCTTGCGCAACAGCACCTGCCGGCACGAGGTGAAGGTGCGCTTCGCCGCCAGGCAATGCGGGCAGGTTCCGACGTAGTAAACAGTACCCATCTGCGCTCTCCACTGCGGCGACCGATGTGTCCGGGCGTTGTAGAAAGCTCCGACCATGCGTGCCGACAGGCGTTCCGGCGGCGGCAGCGGTTTCTTCCGGGCCACGCGGCGGGACGAATCGGCCGCGGAACTGTCCCTAGCGGAGACGGGCATCGCCGTCCGTCGCGATAGGATGCAGGCCCGCCTCGAGGCGGGGCTCTCTCAATTTCCGGCCCTGATAGGGATGACGTTCATGTGGCGTGTACTTCTGCTTACCCTGACTTCGCTGCTGGTGCTGGCCTCGGCGGCCTGGGCCGCGTTGGCGCTGAGCTACCGGCTGCCCGGCCCGACGGCCCTGCGCTACGCCGGCGCCTCGGCGTGGGTGCTGCTGGGTATGCTCGCGCTGGTTCTGCTCTGGCGCCACCGGGTGCTGCTCGGCCTGGCTGGCTACGCGCTCGGTTTCGCCGCGCTGCTGGTCTGGTGGAACGCCATCGCGCCGTCAGCGTCCCGCGACTGGAGCCCGGACGTGGCCAAGCTCGCCACCGGCCGGGTCGAGGGCGAGGCCCTGCTCATGGACCAGGTGCGCGACTTCACCTGGCGCAGCGACGAGGACTTCGACGTGCGTTGGCAGGCACAACGCTATGACCTTTCCCGACTGGAGTCCGTCGACTTCGTCACGTCCTACTGGGGGATGCCGGCGATCGCCCATGTGCTGGTGTCCTTCGGTTTCGGCGACGGCCGTTTCCTGACCTTCTCGGTGGAAATCCGCAAGGAGAAGGGCGAACGCTATTCGTCGCTGGCCGGCTTCTTCAAACAGTACGAACTGAGCATCATCGCCGCCGAAGAGCGGGATATCGTCGCGGTACGCACCAACGTGCGTGGCGAGGACGATTACCTGTACCGCGTGGACCTGCCGCGCGAGGACATCCGCCAACTGCTGCTGGCGTACGTCGAACAGGCCAATGAGTTGCAGCGGGAACCGCGTTGGTACAACAGCGCCACCGCCAACTGCACGACGCTGGTGTTCCAGATGATGCAGAAGATCGTCGGAGGCCTGCCGCTGGATTACCGGTTGCTGCTCAGCGGCTACCTGCCCGGCTACGTGATGGAACAGGGCGGCCTGCAACCGGGGCTGTCGCTGGAGCAGCTGCGCGAGCGCGGGCGGATCACCGAGCGGGCCAGGCAGGCGGCCGGGCGGGCGGACTTTTCCCAGGCGATCCGCCAGGGTGTGCCGGGCTGGTAGAGGGCGGGGCGCAGGGTGGGGGCACCCTGCGCGCGGAAGCGCCAGCGCTGCTCAGCGCAGCTCGAAGCCCTGCTGCTTCACGTCCTTCGAATCCAGGCCGATCTGCAGGTTGAAGCGGCCGGCCTCGGCCACGTGCTGGAGTTGCGCGTTGTAGAACTTCAGGTCGTCCTCGTCGATGACGAAGCGCACCAGCTTCTCCTCGCCGGCCTTGAGCATGACCTTGCAGAAATCCTTCAGCTCCTTGACCGGGCGGATCATCGAGGCGGCGATGTCCTGGATATACAGCTGCACCACGGTTTCGCCGTCGCGCGTGCCGGTGTTCTTCAGCGTCACGCTGGCCTCGAGCCGGCCATCGCGCCGCAGCGTGGCACTCGACAGGCTGATGTCGGACAGGCTGAACTGGGTGTAGCTCAGGCCGTAGCCGAACGGGTACAGCGCGCCGTTGGGCTCCTCGAAGTACTGCGAGGTGTAGTTGCCCGGCTTGCCCTCGACGAAGGGCCGGCCGATGCGCAGGTGGTTGTAGTAGGTGGGGATCTGTCCGACCGAGCGCGGGAAGGAGATCGGCAGCTTGCCGGACGGGTTGTAGTCGCCGAACAGCACGTCGGCGATGGCGTTGCCGCCTTCGGTGCCGCTGAACCAGGTCTCCAGGATCGCGTCGGCGTTGGCCTGGGCCCAGTTCAGCTGCAGCGGACGGCCGTTCATCAGCACCATCACCAGCGGTTTGCCGGTGGCCTTGAGCGCCTTGAGCAGCGCGCGCTGACTTGCCGGAATGCTCAGGCTGGTGCGGCTGGAGGACTCGTGGGACATGCCGCGCGACTCGCCCACCGCGGCGACGATGACGTCCGCCTGGCTGGCGACCTTCACCGCATTGGCGATCATTTCTTCCGGGCTGCGCGGGTCCTGCACCACTTCCGGCGCGTCCCAGTTGAGGAAGTTCAGGTAGTCGACGACATGTGCATCGTCGGTGATGTTGGCGCCGCGCTCATAGACCACCTGCGCCTGGTCGCCGACCGCGTTGCGCAGGCCCTGGTAGAGGGTGACCGCCTGCATCGGCACGCCGGCGGCGGACCAGCTGCCGAGCATGTCGACCTTGGCGTCGCCCAGCGGGCCGATCAGCGCGATCCTGCCCTGCTTCTTCAGCGGCAGCGTCCAGGCCTCGTTCTTCAGCAGCACCATCGACTTGCGCGCCACGTCGCGCGCGGCCTCGCGGTGCAGGCGGCTTTCGGCGTTGGTGTCCTGCGGGTCGTCGGCGGCCTTGCCGATGCGCAGGTAGGGATCGGCGAACAGGCCCATGTCGTACTTGGCGCCGAGTACCTCGCGCACCGCATTGTCGATTTCCTGTACGCTGACCTCGCCGGATTTCACCAGGCCGGGCAGTTCGTCGCGGTACAGCGAGTCGTGCATGGAGAGGTCGATGCCGGCCTTGATCGCCAGCTTGGCGGCCTCGCGCTCGTTGTCGGCGACGCCGTGGTTGATCAGCTCGGTGACTGCGCCGTGGTCGCTCACGGTGACGCCCTTGAAGCCCCATTCCTTTCGCAGCAGGTCGTGCATCAGCCAGGTGTTGGCGGTGGCCGGCACGCCGTTGATCGAGTTCAGCGCGACCATCACGCCGCCGCTGCCCGCGTCGAGCGCGGCCTTGTAGGGCGGCAGGTACTCCTGGTACATGCGCACCGGGCTCATGTCCACGGTGTTGTAGTCGCGACCGCCTTCCACCGCGCCGTAGAGGGCGAAGTGCTTGACGATGGCCATCACGCTGTCGGCGGTGTTCGGCGCGGCGCCCTGGAACGCCTTGACCATGGTGGCGCCGCTCATCGAGACCAGATACGGGTCTTCGCCGAAGCCTTCCGAGGTGCGGCCCCAGCGCGGGTCGTGGGTGATGTCCACCATCGGTGCGAAGGTCATGTCGATGCCGTCGGCGGCGGCCTCAATGGCCGAGGTGCGGCCGGCGAGGGCGACTGCCTGCATGTCCCAGCTCGACGCCAGCGCCAGGCTGATCGGGAAGATCGTGCGGTGGCCGTGGACCACGTCGTAGGCGAAGAAGATCGGGATCTTCAGCCGGCTGCTGAGTGCGGCATCCTGAAGCGGCCGGTTGTCGGCGCGGGTGACCGTGTTGAAGGTGCCGCCGATGTGCCCGGCGGCGATTTCCTTGAGGATCTGCGGCTGCGGCATGTCCGCGCCGATGCTGATCAGGCGCAGCTGGCCGATCTTTTCCTCGAGGGTCATGCGGCCGATCAGGTCGCTGACGAAGGCCTGTTTGTCGTGGGCGGCGGGTTTGAGGTCGGCGAATGCCGGTTGAGCGAGACAGGCAAGAAGCCCGAGCAGATACAGCCTTTTCATTGTTCGTTTCTCGGGCCGACGGCAGCGTCGAACGGCGGGCCTGGTAGGGAAATACGGGTGGGTTGGCTGGGCTGCTTTTTATCCGATTGGCGGGCGGCCGAACAGTCCTTTTTCATCCGCCGCCGACCGCCCAACGGCTGCGGCTTGCCCGGGCAGTGCGGATGCGGTTATTCATGGCCGATGAATCCTCCGCGCACCGACTTCGCCGCCCTGGCGTACCGCTCACCGACAACCGCTGCCGTCCGTCACGGCCCGTGTCTGCCCTTCATCGCCTGCCTCGCGCTGCTGCTCGCCGGTTGCGGCACGCAGCGGCCGCAGGAGCCGCCGGAGCGCGCCGCCGAGGTGGTGCGCGCGGAGATCGTCCGGCTGATGCCGGCCAGCGTCGCCGACCGCAACGGCTGGGCGGCGGACCTCTACACCGCGTTCTCCGCACAGGAGATTTCCACCACCACCGAAAACCTCTGCGCGGTGCTGGCGGTGACCGAGCAGGAATCCACCTTCCAGGCGGACCCGCCGGTGGCCGGGCTTGCGAGGATCGCCCGCGCCGAGATCGACCGCCGCGCCAGTTCGCTGCACGTACCGGGTTTCCTCGTCAGTGCCGCGCTGCGCATCGACTCGCCGAACGGAAAGACCTACAGCCAGCGCCTCGCGGCGGTGCGCACGGAAAAGGAACTGAGCGCGATCTTCGACGACTTCATCAGCATGGTGCCCATGGGGCGGCAGCTGTTCGGCGGTCTCAACCCGGTGCACACCGGCGGGCCGATGCAGGTCAGCATCGACTTCGCCCAGGCGCACGCGCGGGGCTATCCGTACCCGGTCGACGGCTCGATCCGCCAGGAAGTGTTCAGCCGCCGCGGCGGGCTGTACTTCGGCACGGCCCATCTGCTCGGCTATCCGGTGAACTACCCGCAGCCGCTTTACCGCTTCGCCGACTTCAACGCCGGCTGGTATGCCAGCCGCAACGCCGCGTTCCAGAGCGCAGTCAGCCGGCTGACCGGGATCAAGCTGGCGCTGGACGGCGACCTGCTGCTGCCCAACTCGCCGCTGGCCGGGCAGACCGAGCGCGCGGTGCGCACCCTGGGCAAGCGCCTGGAGATGAGCGACGGCGACATTCGGCGCGCGCTGAACCATGGCGACAGCCTCGATTTCGAGGACACCGAGCTTTACCAGCGCGTCTTCGCCCTGGCCGACGCCAAGGCCGGCAAGGCGCTGCCGCGCGCGGTGCTGCCGGGCATTACCCTGGAAAGCCCGAAGATCACCCGCACCCTGACCACCGCCTGGTTCGCCCAGCGGGTCGACGAGCGCTGGAAGCGCTGCATGGCCCGAGCGGGGAAAAACTGACGGTTCGGGCAGGGTGACGAATTTTTGTCGGTTTTTCTGCTATTGGTCCGTTAGTCCTTGTAACTGATTGGTTACGGGCTACTTTCTCGATCTAGGTACGGCCCGCGAAGGACTGGTCACATGGAAGTCGGGAGAGAAAGGTCGACGGCGCTACCGGTCACGGTTCGCCTGATCACCACCAACCCGCTGCTCGGCGAGTTGTTCAAGCATTTCCTCGAGCAGCGCTCGGCCATCGAGCTGCAGGTGGCCGACCTGTCTCGCCTCGCCGAGCCCTCGGCGCTGCGCCTGCTGGACATCGGCAGTTTGTGCCCGGAGCGCCTCGCCGAAGGCGTCGAGCGGCTGCCCGCGCAGGCCCCCATCGCGCTGATCAACGCCCCGCCGGAACTGGCGCTGACCTGGGTCGCGCGCTATCCCGGCATCCGCGGCGTGTTCTCCCCGCAGACCAGCCGCGAACAGCTGCTGCGCGGCATCGACGTGCTGCTCGCCGGCCAGGACTGGCTGTCGCGGCCGCTGATGGCCTACCTGGTGCAACGCCTGCGGGCACTGCAACGCCCGTCCAGCGACATGCTCACCCTGCGCGAACGCGAAATCCTCTGCCTGGTCGGCCGTGGCCTGTCCAACGCCGCCATCGGCCGCGCCCTGTGCCTGAGCCCGCACACGGTGAAGAGCCACATGCACAACCTGCTGCGCAAGACCGGGTCGGCCAATCGCGCCGAGGCCGCCCTGCGTTTCCATGCCGGCTCGCCGGAGTCGCCGTGAGGCGCTGGACGCTGCTGGCCTGGCTGGCGCTGGCGCCCGTCGCCGGGGCCGCTGCCAGTGAGGATCTGATCCAGGGGCTGGTCATCGACAGCACCATTTCGCGCTTCGGCCATGACTTCTACCGCGCCTTCAGCGACCGCCTGGCTGACGCCAGCGAGATGGACTTCAACCTGGTGGTGCGCGAGCGGCCGTCGGCGCGCTGGGGCAGCCTGATCTGGGTCGAGCAGGACCAGCGCGTGCTCTACCGCCAGTTTCTGCAACCGAACGCTTCGCAGGTGACGGATTCGGCCTACGGGGCGGCCGATCAGGTCGTCGAGGCCATCGCGCGCCGGCGACTCGAGGATTTGCTGCAAGACAACACCGACATGGAGAGGGACGAGCTATGACGCGCCATCGCTGCACCTGGCATCTTCGCCTTGGCCTGCTGGCGGCGCTGGCCGGCGGCGCCCAGGCCACGGAACTGGTCTATACGCCGGTCAACCCGTCCTTCGGCGGCAGCCCGCTGAACGGCACCTACCTGCTGAACAACGCGACCGCCCAGGACCGCTACAAGGACCCGGACATCTCCGGCGGAACCCGTCTTTCGGCGCTGGAGCGTTTCACCAGCCAGCTGGAGTCGCGGTTGCTCTCGCAGGTGCTGGCGAACGTCAACGACGGCAGTTCCGGCACCCTGTCCACCGACCAGTTCATCGTCAACATCGTCGACGACTCCGGCACCCTGACCGTGCAGATCACCGATCGCGCCACCGGCGAGATTTCGGAAATTTCCATCAGCGGCTTCAACGCCCCGTGATCAGCCCGCGCGAGACCTCATCCATGAAACCCCATGCGCTCGTCCTCCTGCTGTGCGCCGGCCTGTTCCAGGGCTGCTCGGTTCACGACCCGATGCCCGCCGAGCAGCATGCGGCGCCGACCCTGACCCCGCGCGCCTCGACCTACTACGACCTGCTCGCGCTGCCGCCGCCGAAGGGCCCGCTGGTGGCGGCGGTATATGGCTTCCGCGACCAGTCCGGGCAGTACAAGCCGAATCCCTCCAGCTCCTTCTCCACGGCGGTGACCCAGGGCGCCGGCAGCATGCTGGTGGACGCGCTGCAAACCAGCGGCTGGTTCATCGTGCTGGAGCGCGAGGGCCTGCAGAACCTGCTCACCGAGCGCAAGATCATCCGCGCCACGCAGAACAAGCCGGACCTGCCGGAAAACCTCGAGCAGACGCTGCCGTCGCTGCAGGCCGCCAACCTGCTGCTCGAAGGCGGCATCGTCGCCTACGACACCAACGTGCGCAGCGGCGGGGAGGGTGCGCGTTACCTGGGGATCGGGATTTCCGAGGAATACCGGGTCGATCAGGTGACGGTGAACCTGCGCGCCATCGATACCCGCAGCGGGCGCGTGCTGGCCAACGTGATGACGTCCAAGACCATCTATTCGGTCGGACGCCAGGCCGGGGTGTTCAAGTTCATCGAGTTCAAGAAGCTGCTCGAGGCCGAATCCGGCTACACCACCAACGAGCCGGCGCAGCTCTGCGTGCTCTCGGCGATCGAATCGGCGGTGGTCAACCTGATCGCGCAAGGCATCGAACGGCGGCTATGGCGGGCGGCGGACGCCAGCGCGATCGCCGGCAGTTCGCTGGCGAAATACCTGGATGCCACGCCGGGCCGGCCGAGCGTGGCGAAGGCCACGGAGGATTAATCCCTGCGGGGGCTTTCGTGGGGCGTTTTTTCAGCCGATGGGGCGATACCCGCCAGGTGCCGAAAGAGCGAAGAATTGCGCCGTTCGGGCTCCTGGTTCAGGTGCGGTATGAGTCGATGGCGGGGCATGTGTGGAGCGCTGGCGCTGGCACTGGGCGGCATCGACGCCGGCGCCGCCGACCTGCTGGACAACGCCGACCTGGCGTCCGGCAGCGAACTGTCCCGCGTCGCCGCCAGTACCGCGCGCATCCAGCAGATCGGCCTGACCAACCGCGCCGCCATCGGGCAGACCGGCGAGCGCCTCGTCGCCCTCATCCGCCAGACCGGCGCCGCCCAGGAAGCCGCCATCGCCCAGGATGGCGGCGAGCTTTCCGCGCAGATCATCCAGACCGGCTACGCCAATCGCGCGCGCATCGACCAGCAGGGCTACGACAACCAGGCCGTGATCCGCCAGCTCGGCGCGTACAACGACGCGCGCATCGAGCAGGTCGGCGATGGCTTCAGAAGCAGCATCACCCAGTTCGGCAATCACCAGAACATGCAGGTCCGCCAGTACCGCTGACCGGCACGGACGTCACAACGACAAAACGGAGAATCGACATGCGCGCGCTCATACCCTTCACTGCCCTGGCCCTGGTTTTCTCGGCACCCTGCGTGTTCGCCGCCGGCAGCGCGGTACTCGACCAGTACGGCACCGACAACCAGGCCACGCTGGATCAGACCGGCCCCGATCACCAGGCCACCCAGACCCAGAGCGGCGTACGCCTGAGTAGCGACATCACCCAAAGCGGCTCCGGGCATACCGCCATCAGCGAGCAGAACGCCTACGACAGCCAGGCGACCATCGACCAGAGCGGCGCCGGCAACTACGGCGCGGTCTATCAGCTCGGCGGCGAGAGCAACGCCGTGGGCCTGAGCCAGGACGGCTACGCCAACAGCGCCACGCTGCGCCAGGAGTCGGTGAACTTCGACGTGCTGATCGGCAACACCGTGACCGTCAGCCAGAGCGGCGCCACCAACACCGCCGACGTGCAGCAGGACGGCGCCGGCAACTGGCTCCAGGCGAGCGCCAGCGGAACCGGTAACAGCCTGCAATCGGTGCAGAGCGGTATCGGCACCTCGGCGACGGTCTATCAGGTAGGCGACAACAACGCGGTGTCGGTGAACCAGGATTTCTCCGGTTCGGCCAGCCTCAGCCAGAACGGTAACGACAACGTGCTGGCCCTGACCCAGGGCGGCCTGGAGAATCCCCGGGCGATGCTGAGCCAGACCGGCGACGGCAACCAGATGGAGGCGAACGTCCAGTTCAAGTTCAACGCCCTGGAGTTCGCTCAGGAGGGTGACGGCAACAGCCTGTTCGTCGACCAGAGCGGCCGCAACGGCAGCGCCAGCGGCTCTTCGGTGGGCAACGACAACAGCGCCAGCTTGGTCGTCGACGGCGACGACTACGTGGTCAGCATCGACCAGACCGGCGACGCCAACATCGCCAGCCTGGACAGCGCGGGGATCGGCAACCTCGCCAGCATCGTCCAGACCGGATCGACCAACCAGGCCAGCATCAGCCAGTCCGGCGGCTTCGACACCTTCACGCCGCAGACCGCGCGGATCACCCAGACCGGCGACGGCAACGTCGCCAGCATCGTCCAGCACTGACGGTGCGCGGCTACTGCGCGGCGGTGCTGCTGGGCTGCGCCGCGCTGGCGGCGGCGACGGACGCGCCGCAGCTGCGTCTGCAGCCGCTGCCGCCGGGCCACGCCGAACTCGAACTGTGCTTCCCCGACCTCGGCGGGCCGTTGCGCTTCGAACTGGAAGTCGATGCAACGGGTGCCGCCGGCACCACCCGCAGCCATCAGCGCGGCGAACTCCCCGCCGGCCAGCCCGGCTGCCCGCTGCGCAATCGCCTGAGCGCCGCCCCCGGCACGCGCATCGACGCCCTCCTGCGCTGGTGGGTGGGCGACGCCGCGCCCCAGGCGCTGAGCACTTCGCTCGATCTCTAAGCAAAGAAAAGCCCACCTGAAGGTGGGCTTTTCGTAAGCGGCCACTGCCGGCGTCACTCGTGGGAAACCCGTCGGAGGAAATCCTGCATCCGCTCGTTGGTCGGATTGCTGAGAATTTCACGAGAGGTGCCCTGGGCGACGATCATGCCTTTCTCGAGGAACAGGGTGCGATCGGAGACGGCGCGGGCGAAACCCATCTCGTGGGTCACTACGATCATCGTCAGGCCTTCCTGCGCCAGCGACTTCATCACCCCGAGCACTTCGCCGACCAGCTCCGGATCGAGCGCCGAGGTCGGTTCGTCGAAGAGGATCGCCTTGGGCTCCATCGCCAGCGCGCGGGCGATGGCCACGCGCTGCTGCTGGCCGCCGGACAGCTCCGTGGGATAGGCATCGTGCTTGGCCGCCAGGCCGACCCTGTCGAGCAGCTCGCGGCCGCGTCCGAGCGCGACGTCGCGCTTGACGTGGTTGACGTAGATCGGCCCTTCGATGACGTTCTCCAGCACCGTGCGGTGGGGGAACAGGTTGAAGCGCTGGAACACCATGCTGACGCTGCGGCGGATTTCACGAATGCTCCTGGCACTGTTGTCGACCTTCACGCCGTCGATGCTGATGGTGCCGCCGTCGTAGCTTTCCAGGCCGTTGATGCAGCGCAGCACGGTGGATTTGCCCGAGCCGGAGGGGCCGATCAGACAGACCACTTCGCCGCGCTCGATGGTGGCGCTGACGCCGTGCAGCACCTTCTGGCTGCCGAAGGATTTGGTGACGCTGTCGATGACGATCATCGCGTACCTCGCTTGTACTTGCGCTCGAGCAGACTGGCCAGGCCCATCAACGGCAGGCTCAGGCAGAGATACATCAGGGCCACCAGGGTGAACACCGTAGCGCTCTGGAAGGAGGAAGCGGCGATCAGCTTGCCCTGCATGGACAGCTCCACCACGGTGATGATCGAGGTCTGCGAGGAATCCTTGAGCAGCAGGATCATGTTGTTGCTGTAGGGCGGCAGGGCAATCTTGAACGCCTGCGGCAGCACCACCCGGCGCATCATCAGCGTGCGCGACATGCCCAGCGAATTGGCCGCCTCGAGTTGCCCGGCGTCCACCGCCTCGATACCCGAGCGGAAGACTTCCGCCATGTAGGCCGAATAGGCCAGGCCGAGGCCGATGAAACCGGCCTGGAAGGCGCTCAGTTGCACGCCCATTTCCGGCATCACGAAGTACAGGTAGAACAGGATGACGATGATCGGAACGCCGCGGATCAGGTTGGTGATGGTCTTCGAGCCGCCCGCCAGGATCGGCACGCCGGAAACCCGCAGGAACGCCCAGACCAGCCCCAGCAGCGAGGCGAACGCCAGCGCGCACAGGGTGATGGCGATGGTCATCCACACGCCTTGCAGCAGAATCGGCAGGAAGCGCAGGGCATCGCTAAAAAAGCCATCGAACATGGCGTAACTCCTTTGCTGCGGCGCCCGTTGCGGGCGCCGGACTAGCGGATCACGGGGTGATTTCCCACTTCTTCAGGATGCCGTCGAGGGTGCCGTCGGCCTTGAGCTCGGCGATGCCCTTGTTCACCCGGGCGAGGAGGTCGGCGTTGCCCTTGCGCACGGCGATGCCGATGGCGATGCGGATCTGCTTCTGATAATCCTCGGCGACGTGCAGGTCTTTGGCGCCGGACTGCTTGACCGTGTAGCGCATCACCGGGCCGTCTCCGATAGCCGCGTCGAGGCGGCCGAGGGCCACTTCGCGGATCATGTCGGACATGCTTTCGTACATGCGCAGTTCCTTGAGGCCCTTGGCCGCCTGCATCGGCTCCACCATCACCGTGCCGGTCTGCACGCCGACCACCTTGCCCGCGAAGTCCGCCGCGCTCTTGTAGGTGCCGTCGCCGCGGTACACCACCTCCTCGCTGTAGGCGAAGAGTTCGTCGGAGAAGTCGACGACCTTGGTGCGCGCCGGGTTGATCGCGAAGGCGGAGCTGATCAGGTCGATCTTCTGCGTCTGCAGCGATGGCACCAGGCCGGCGAAGGGGATCGCCTGCAGCTCGGGGGTGAAACCCAGTTTCTGGCCGAGCGCCTGGGCGATGTCGATCATCACGCCCTGCAGGCTGTTGCTCTGCGTGTCGAGGTAGTTGAAGGGCACCGCGGTGGGTGTCGCGCCCACCTTGAGCGTGTCCGCCTGGACGGTACCGATCAGCGCGGGAACGGCGAGGGCGGCGCAGGCCGCATATTTCAGCAAGGCATTCATTCGGGCGTAGCTCCTGATTGAGAACGGCAGCATCGATAGGGGTGGCGTCCGCCTTGTGGCCGGCGGATCACGGGTCACAGGGCGGCGGTGACAATGATCTCCACCAGCAGGTCGGGGCTTGCCAGGCGCGCCTGGCAGGTGGCACGGGCCGGTGCGGCGTCAGCTGCGACCCAGGCATCCCAGACTTCGTTCATCCCGGCGAAGTCCCTGTCGATGTCCTTCAGCCAGATCTGTGCGCTGAGCAGGCGGCTCTTGTCGGTCCCGGCGTCGGTCAGGAAACCGTCCAGGCGCGCCAGCACGTCGGCGGTCTGCGCGCGGATGTCGCCGCTACGGTCGGTGGCGATCACCCCGGCCAGGTAGACGGTGCCGTTGTGGACGACCGCGCGGCTCATGCGAGCGCCGCTATCGTGACGGGTAATGCTCATGTGTGTTCCTCATCGTGCGTGAGTGGAAGGTCTGGATGCCGCGCCGTGGAAGCGCGACAGCGAAAACGGCGCCAGGCGTCGGGCCTGGGCAGGGTCGCCGATCGCCGCGGCGATCAACCGGCCGGTGGGGGCGGACCCGGTCAGGCCGAGGTGCCCGTGACCGAAGGCGCACCACAGGCCGCCGTGGCCGGGCACCGGGCCGATCACCGGCAGCGAATCGGGCAGGCAGGGCCTGTGGCCCATCCAGGATTCCCGCTCGCGGGTGTCCAGGCCGGGCAGGCCGGCTTCGGCATGCTCGGCCAGCAGCGCGGCGCGGCGCTCGCTGGGCAGTCGTTGCAGGCCGCCGAATTCCACCGTGCCGGCGACCCGCAGGCCGTCCTCCATCGGCGTGATGAACACCTTGCGGTCGGCGAGCACGACGATCCGGGAGAGCGAAACCCCCGGCCGGAGGAGCTTCAGGTGATAGCCGCGCTGCGATTCCAGCGGCACCTTCAGGTTCAGCGTGGCGAGCAGTTCGGCGGACCAGGCACCGGCGGCGAGTACCACCTGGCGCGCCGCGTAGGAGGCTCCGTCGCCGTGGAGCCGCCAGCCAGTCTCCTGCGCCTGCAGGCGCCTGATCGAGGTGCGGACGAATTCCACGCCGCGAGCTTTCAGGAGATCGGCGAGGGCCGTGGCGTAGCGCTGCGGATTGGCGACCCAGGGCTGCTCGGGCAGGTAGTAGCCGACGCGGTACTCCGCGCCCACGGCGGGCTCCATCGCGTGGATACGCGCCGCATCGATGCGTTCGAGGCGCAGGCCGTGCTCGCGTTTGAGTGCCCAGCCGGCGGCGTCCTTGTCCATCGCCTCGGCGTTTGGGTAAAGGTGGATCTGCCCGCTGTCGACGATCAGCTCGGGATGGCCGATCTCCGCTGCCAGCGCGCGGTGGCAGGCCACCGCATCTCCGATCAACTGGTGCAGCGCCTCGGCGATGCGTGCCACCCGATCGGGCCGCGCGGCGAGCACGAAGCGCGTCATCCAGGGCGCGACCCGCAGCAGGTAGTCTGCCGGCACGTACAGCGGACCGCGGCGATCCATCAGCATGCCCGGCGCGCTGCGCAGGATGCCGGGCATCGCCAGCGGAGCCACTGCGCCGGAAGCCAGCGAGCCGGCATTGCCCGACGAGCAGCCGGCGCCGGCGTCCTGCGGATCGATCACCACCACGGCGTGGCCGGCCTTGCGCAGGTAATGCGCGGTGCACAGACCCACGATCCCGGCGCCGATCACGGCGATCCTGTTCAACCCATCTGCGTGCATTCGATACGTCCATCCGGTACTGAACCCATGACCGGAGTATCGGTGTGCGCCAGGCGGACATTCAATAGTTTGGGATCGTTTAACAATCGATGAATATCGCATAGCGATATTCTTAAGTATGCTTGCCACACGCCTCGATGCAGGCGTCGACCTTTTTCATTTCGCGGGAATGACCATGAGCCGAGAGGATTCGTCGCTATTCGTGCAGTCGCTGGCCTCCGGGCTGGCCGTTCTGGACGCGTTCGATGCTGAACATGCTTCGATGAACCTGCCGGAGATCGCGCAGACGGTGGGCATCTCGCGCAGTGCCGCGCAACGTTTCGCCTACACCCTCGAAGCCCTCGGGCTGCTGAAGAAGGACGCCCAGAGCAAGCGCTTCTCGCTGTCGCCCAAGGCGCTCAACGTCGGCTACCGCTACCTGCAGTCCAACCTGTTGCTGGAGCGCGCCAATCCCTACCTGCTGGACCTCAACCGGGTCACCGGCGAAACCGTCAACCTGGCCGAGCCTGACGGCCTGAACATGGTCTACATCGGCCGCTTTCCCAGTCCGCAGCGCAGCATCGTGCACATGCCGGTGGGGCGCCAGCTGCCGATCTACTGCACCTCTGCCGGCCGCGCCTACCTGTCCGGGCTGGAGGACGAACGGGTGCTGGAGATTCTCGAGGCCTCCGAGCGGCCGCGGCTGACGCCCAACACCGTGACCGACATCGACGCGCTGCTGGCGATGATCGCCGCGGCGCGCGAGAGCGGGTTTGCCTACAGCATCGAGGAGTTCTACCTCGGCGATCTGGCCCTGGCGGTGCCGCTGTTCGATGTGCGCGGGCGGCCGGTGGCGGCGCTCAACATCTCGGTATCCACCGCGTTCTGGAGCCTGGAAAAGGCCCTGGCCGAGCTGGTGCCGCAACTGCTGCACACGGCCAACCTGATCTCCACCAAGCGGCCCAACCAGAAGCTGATGGAGCCTTTCCACATCGGCTACGGCATGGCCCGCTGAACGGCGCGGAAACCCGAGAGCTTCGCCGCGCCAACCAGCATGCGCGGGCCATGTGGTCGCCTCGTGTGAACAGCGGGAGCGATCGAGCGGTCAGTTGTAGCGACTCCCCATAAGCGAGAACCCCATGAACCGACTCTTCGACAAGACCGCTGAACAGAACGTCCACGGCTGGGAACGCGGCGCCTCGCTGGCGGCCGGGCTGGTGTTGCTTGGCAAAGGCGCGCGGCGCGGTGGGCTGGGCGGTTTGCTGGCGATGGCGCTGGGCGGTGCGGCGCTCGTCCGTGGCCTGACCGGACGCTGCGAAGCCAAGCGCCTGCTCGAGCAGCAGCCGCCGGCCGCGACGCCGGACGTGGCGCGTTACGCCCACATGCCGATGGATTCCGAGGTGCATAGCCCGGACTTCGAGGAGGCCGACGTCGAGAGCACGCCGATGGGCCACGAGGCGCGTCCCGGCCAGCCCTGATCCCACCCCGCGCCGAATCGCGCGCAGCCGAAAGCGCGCCAGGAGGCGCGCTTCGGGTATTTGGATGAAACCGGTCATGGCATCTGCGGCAGTTCCTGGGCACGCAGATCGAAGACCAGAACCTCGGCGCCTTCGCCGTGGCTCAGGGTCAGCTCGCGGGTGTCGCGCAGCCGTACACCGTCACCCTGCTGCAGTTGCACGCCGTTGAGCTCGACGCTGCCGCGCGCTACGTGAACGTAGGCGTAGCGGTCTTCGTCCAGGGTCAGGCGTGCCTGCTCATCGCCGTCGAACAGCCCGGCGTAGACCCGCGCGTTCTGGCGCACCTGCAGCGAACCGGCGTCGCCGTCCGGCGAGATGATCAGCCGCAGTTGGCCGCGTTTGCTGGCCTCGTCGAAATGCTGCTGCTGGTAGCGCGGTTGCGCGCCACGCCGGTCCGGCACGATCCAGATTTGCAGGAAGTGCACCGGGTCGGCCGCCGAATGGTTGTATTCGCTGTGGCTCACGCCGGTGCCGGCCCTCATCAGTTGCACGTCCCCCGGGCGGATCACCGAACCGGTGCCGAGGCTGTCCTGATGCTCCAGCTCACCTTCCAGCACGTAGGAGAAGATCTCCATGTCGCGGTGCGGGTGCTGGCCGAAGCCGCGGGCGGGCGCCACGGTGTCGTCGTTGATCACCAGCAAGTCGGAGAAACCCTGCTCGCGCGGGTCGCGGTAGTTGGCGAACGAAAAGGTGTGGAAGGACTGCAGCCAGCCATGGTTGGCGCGGCCACGGTCGGTGGATTTGCGGATTGCCAGCATGATGATTCTCCTCGGTTGAGGCGGCGCCGAAGCTCACTTCCGCGCTGCGATGGAGGAGATACTACTGTCCTTTAGCGATCTAATTAACGATCTGAAAATGGAATCATTGTCCCTCATCGGTTGACAATGGTCCGCCCTGTTTCCCCGCGCCGCGCCGTTTCACCCTTCCTGATGCGCTCAATACAGCACATCCGTCCAATCGCGGGTCCGTCGCCCTGCGCATAGTGGAAACCCTCGTCCGGGCTCATCCGCCCGTGGCGGGCAACAGTGGCCGTATGCCGGCCACGCCCTTCATTACTTGCAGGAGAGGCGCTCGTGAACCGCATGCCTTGGCCACCCCGGCCCGACCTCGGTCTGCTTTGCCTGCGCCTCTGCGGTGCTTTCCTGTTGCTGGCGGTGCACGGCCTGCCCAAGGCGCTGAATTTCCGCGCCTCGCTGCTCACCATCGAGGACCCGCTGCACCTCGGCGTCTACCCCACGCTGCTGGCCGCGATCGCCGCCGAGGTGCTTTGCCCGCTGCTCATCGCGGTGGGCTGGTTCACCCGTCTGGCCTGCCTGCCGGTGATCTTCCTGCTGCTGGTCGCGCTGCTCTTCGTGCATCCCGAGTGGACGCTGGAGCAGGGCCAGTTCGGCTGGCTGCTAGTCGCGATCTTCTTCAGCCTCGCGGTGGCCGGGCCGGGGCGTCATTCGCTGGACGCACACTTCGCTCGCCGGCAGCGCCGCGCGGATTCCCTGGCAGGAGGCCACTCCCCATGAGCGGCGTCGATCTCAACGATGTCGTCACCCTGGTCATCCAGCACAAGGTGCGTCCGGGGCAACGGCCCGGTTACGAGGCCTGGCTCAAGCGCGCGGTGGCGGCGGCCAAGGAGCAGAGCGGCCATCTGGGGGTGAACGTCATTCGCCCGCAAAGCGAGGAGGGGTCCTTCACCACGGTGATCCGTTTCGCCGAGGCCTGGCAGCTCAACGACTGGATCGCCTCGGACCGGCGGCGCCTGCTGATCGAGGAAGTGCTGCCGCTGCTGGAGGATGGCGATCACCCGGAAGTGCACGCCGATGCCGAATTCTGGTTCACCCCGCCGCACCCGGACGTGCGCCAGCCGCCGAAGTGGAAGCAGGCGGTGCTCACCTACCTGGTGATCTGCCCGCTGACGATGCTGATTCCGCCGCTCTGGCAACCGCTGTGGCAGCGCTACCCGGCGCTCGCCGGCGTGGTGCCGAGCAACATGCTGGTGACCCTGTGCATCGTCGTGCCCGTGGTCTACCTGATCATGCCCTACGTCAGCCGCTGTTGCGCCGGCTGGCTCAACGCACGCTGATCCGGCCGCGCTGACGGCCACCCTCGTGTCATCAAACACAACAGAGAGGAACCCACCATGAGCACATTCACTACCCGCGACGGCACCGAGATCTATTACAAGGACTGGGGCAGCGGCAAGCCCGTGCTGTTCAGCCACGGCTGGCCGCTGGACGCCGACATGTGGGAATACCAGATGGAGTACCTGAGCAGCCGCGGCTACCGCACCATCGCCTTTGACCGCCGCGGCTTCGGTCGTTCCAGCCAGCCGTGGGAAGGTTACGACTACGACACCTTCGCCGACGACATCGCCGCGTTGATCGAGCACCTCGACCTGCGCGACGTGACCCTGGTGGGCTTCTCCATGGGCGGCGGCGACGTCAGCCGCTACATCGGTCGCCACGGTACCTCGCGGGTGGCCAAGCTGGCGCTGCTCGGCGCGGTGACGCCGATCTTCGGCAGGACGGCGGATTATCCGCAGGGCGTCGACCCGTCGGTGTTCGCCGGGATCCGCGACGGGCTGCTCAAGGACCGCGCGCAGTTCATCGCCGATTTCGCCACGCCGTTCTACGGCATCGACAAGGGCCAGAAGGTCTCCGACGGCGTGCTCACCCAGACTCTGAACATCGCGCTGCTGGCCTCGCTGAAGGGCACCGTGGATTGCGTCACCGCGTTCTCGGAAACCGATTTCCGCGCCGACCTGGCCAAGGTCGACGTGCCTACCCTGGTGATCCATGGCGACGGCGACGCCATCGTGCCGTTCGAGACCACCGGCAAGGTCGCCGCGCAGCTGATCAAGGGCGCGGAGCTGAAGGTGTATCCGGGCGCGCCGCACGGTTTCGCCGTGACCCATACGCAGCGCCTCAACGAGGACCTGCTGGCGTTCCTCGCCGGCTGATTTGGGGGAAGGCCGCATGACGTCCGATCCGAAGGACCCCAAACGCCGCCAGATCGTCGCCGCCGGCAGCCTGCTGGGCGCGGCCGGCGCCCTCTGGTCCGCCCTACCTTTCGCCGGACGAGCCGGCTACGCATTCGGAGCGAGCATGAACAACGCCGATCTGATCCTGTTCAACGGCAAATTCCACACCGTCGATCGTGAACGGCCGCAGGCCACGGCCGTGGCGATCAAGGACGGCCGCTTCATCGCGGTCGGCAGCGACGCCGAAGCCATGGCCACCAAGGGCGCGGGCACGAAGGTCATCGACCTGCGCAAGCGCACCGCCATTCCCGGCCTCAACGACTCGCACCTGCACCTCATCCGTGGCGGCCTGAACTACAACCTGGAGCTGCGCTGGGAAGGCGTGCCCTCGCTGGCCGATGCGCTGCGCATGCTCAAGGACCAGGCCGACCGCACGCCCGCGCCACAGTGGGTGAGGGTGGTGGGCGGCTGGAACGAATTCCAGTTCGCCGAGAAGCGCATGCCGACCCTGGCCGAACTGAACCAGGCGGCGCCGGATACCCCGGTGTTCATCCTCCACCTGTACGACCGCGCCTTGCTCAACCGCGCGGCGCTGAAGGTCGTCGGCTACACCAGGGACACGCCGAACCCGCCCGGTGGCGAGATCCAGCGCGACGCCAACGGCGAGCCCACCGGCATGCTGATCGCCCGGCCGAACGCGATGATCCTCTACTCGACCCTGGCCAAGGGGCCCAAGTTGCCGCTGGAATACCAGGTCAACTCGACCCGGCAGTTCATGCGCGAGCTCAATCGCCTCGGCCTGACCAGCGCCATCGACGCCGGCGGCGGTTTCCAGAACTACCCGGACGACTACGCGGTGATCGAGCAACTGGCCCGCGAGGACCAGTTGACCGTGCGCATCGCCTACAACCTGTTCACCCAGAAGCCCAAGGAAGAGCTGACCGACTTCAAGAACTGGACCGGCAGCGTCACGCTGCACCAGGGCGACGACATGCTGCGGCACAACGGCGCCGGCGAAATGCTGGTGTTCTCCGCCGCCGACTTCGAGGACTTCCTCGAGCCGCGGCCGGACCTGCCGCCGGGCATGGAGGCCGATCTGGAGCCGGTGGTGCGCCACCTGGTCGAGCAGCGCTGGCCGTTCCGCCTGCACGCCACCTACAACGAATCCATCTCGCGCATGCTCGACGTGTTCGAGAAGGTCAACCGCGATATCCCGTTCAACGGCCTGCCGTGGTTCTTCGACCACGCCGAGACCATCACCCCGCAGAACATCGAGCGGGTGAAGGCGCTCGGCGGTGGTATCGCCATCCAGGACCGCATGGCGTTCCAGGGCGAGTACTTCGTCGACCGCTACGGCACGCAGGCGGCGCAGAGCACGCCGCCGATCAAGCGCATGCTCGCCGAGGGGCTGCCGGTGGGCGCCGGCACCGACGCCACCCGCGTCTCCAGCTACAACCCCTGGACCTCGCTCTACTGGCTGGTCAGCGGCCGCACCGTCGGCGGCCTGGCGCTGTACGAGGAAGGCCTGCCGCGCGAGACCGCGTTGCAGCTGTTCACCCAGGGCAGCGCCTGGTTCTCGTCGGAGCAGGGCAAGAAGGGGCAGATCAAGGTCGGCCAGCTGGCGGACGTCGCCGTGCTGTCGCAGGACTTCTTCTCGGTCGAGGAGGAGGCCATCAAGCACATCGAGTCGCTGCTCACCGTGGTCGGCGGCAAGGTCGTATACGGCGCCGGTGAGTTCGACGGGCACGGCATTGCGCCGCTGCCGGTGATGCCGGACTGGTCGCCGGTGGTCAAGGTGCCCGGCCATTGGCGTCCGGCGTCGCCATTGCAGGCCCAGGTGCACCAGTGCGCCGGCCCTTGCGCGGTGCACGCCCACGGCCACGACAAGGTGCGCACGGCGAACGTGCCGGTGAGCGACTTCGCCGGCTTCTGGGGCGCGTTCGGCTGCTCGTGCTTCTCGTTCTAGCGGACTGCGGAGCTGTGCAAGGCAGTCGTAGGGTGGATGACGCTCTTTTCATCCACCAATTCACTGCTGCAAAGGTGGACAAAAAAGGCGTTGTCCACCCTACGAAAGGCGCCTTGGGGTGGGCCGGGCGGCATTTCCCACACTCGGCCTATTTTTTATCGAATTGATCGTTTTTCTTACGAGAGCCTCCATGGATAGCGCCATCAAATCGACCTCCGCCAGCCCCTGGAGCCCGCTGCGCACCGGCGTGTTCCGCTGGTTGTGGCTGGCCAGCATCGCGTCGAACATCGGCACCTGGATGCACGAGGTCGGCGCCGGCTGGCTGATGACCTCGCTCTCGGCCAGCCCGCTGGCGGTAGCGTTGGTGCAGGTCGCCGGCGCCTTGCCGATGTTCTTCCTCGCGCTGCCGGCCGGCGCGCTGGCGGACATCGTCGACAAGCGCCGCTACCTGCTCGGCGTGCAGCTGTGGATGGCCGGCGTGGCGGTTCTGCTCGCCAGCCTGACCCTGCTCGGCCTGATGAACGTGCCGTTGCTGCTGGTGCTGACCCTGGCGATGGGCATCGGCACCGCGCTGATGATGCCGGCCTGGTCGGCGCTCACGCCGGAACTGGTGGGCAAGGACGAACTGCCGGCGGCGGTGGCGCTGTCGAGCCTGGGAATGAACGTGGCGCGGGCCATCGGTCCGGCCGTCGCCGGGGTGCTGGTCAGCCTCAGCGGCCCCTGGCTGACCTTCGCCCTCAATGCGCTTTCGTTCTTCGCCGTGATCGGCGCGCTGTATGCCTGGAAGCGCACGCCGACGCCGAGCATCCTGCCTGCCGAGCGGCTGTTCGGCGCGGTACGCCTGGGCATCCGCTACGCGCGCAGCGCCCGGCCGTTGCAGGCGGTGCTGGTGCGCACCATGGCGTTCTTCGTCGGCGCCAGCGCGGGCATGGCGCTGTTGCCGCTGCTGGTGCGCAGCGAGCTGAAAGGCACCGCAGCCGATTTCGGCATCCTGCTGGGCTGCGTCGGCATCGGCGCGGTCGGCGGCGCGGTGCTGCTGCCTAGGCTGCGCCAGCGCCTGCGCGGCGACCTGATCGTCGTCGGGGCCAGCGCGCTGTATGCCGGTGTGCTGTTCTGCCTGGCGTTCATCCGCGAGTTCGCCCTGCTGATCCCGGTGATGCTGATCAGCGGCGCGGCCTGGATCGCCGTGCTGTCGAGCCTGCAGGTGGCCGCGCAGACCTCCGTGCCGAGCTGGGTGCGGGCGCGTGCGCTGGCGGTGTACATCCTGGTGTTCTTCGGCTGCAGCGCGGCGGGCAGCCTGCTGTGGGGCTCGCTGGCCAGCAGGGCATCGCTGGCGGTGGCACTGGCGGGCGGCGGCAGCCTGTTGCTGCTGGGCATCCTGGCGTCCTGGCGTTTCCGCCTGCCGGTCACCGCCTCGGACGACCTCGCGCCGTCGCTGCACTGGCCGGCGCCGGTTCTCGACGACACGCTGGACCGCGAGCGCGGCCCGGTGATGGTCACCCTGGAGTACGACATCCCGCTGGAGCATGCCGCCGCCTTCGGCGAGGCGATGCTGGCGGTACGCGCGATGCGCCGGCGCAACGGCGCGCTGTCCTGGGGGCTGCTGCAGGACAGCGAGCGTCCGCAGGTGTGGCAGGAATTCTTCTTCGACGCCTCCTGGCTGGAACACCTGCGCCACCATGGCCGGGTGACCGTGGCCGAGCAGCGCATCGAGCAGAACGCGCGGCAGTACCAGCGCGACGGCGTGGCGGTGAAAATTCGCCACCTGCTCGGGGCTGCGCCATGATCGGCGCCTGTCGCCATGCGGGCAAAGGGAGGCCGCGATGAACCGTAACGATCTGCGCAAGGTGGACTTGCAGCTGCTGGTGGTGTTCGAAAGCCTGATGCACGAACGCAACCTCACGCGCACCGCGGAAAAGCTGTTCCTCGGCCAGCCGGCGATCAGCGCGTCGCTGCTGCGTCTGCGGGATTTCTTCAACGATCCGCTGTTCGTTCGCAATGGCCGCGAGATGGAGCCGACGCCGCGCGCGCTGGAAATCTTCCGCCGCCTGCCGAGCGCGCTGGACGGCGTGTCCCAGGCGATCAGCGAGGTCCGCGACTTCGCCCCGGAAAGCAGCGACGCGGTATTCCGCATCGGCATGTCCGACGACGTCGAATGCGGGCTGCTGCCGCAATTGCTCGCCCACCTGCGCCAGGCGGCGCCGGGTTGCGTGATGGTGGTGCGCGCCGCCAACTTCCTGTTGCTGCCCGGCCTGCTGTCCACCGGCGAGATTTCCATCGGCATCAGCTACACCACGCAACTGCCGGCCAACGCCAAGTGCCGCACCTTGCGCAACATTCGCGCACGGGTGCTGCGCGCCGACGACGGCACGCCGCCGCTCACGCTGGACGACTACTGCGCGCGGCCGCACGCGCTGGTGTCGATGTCCGGCGACCTGTGCGGCAACATCGACCAGGACCTCGCGCGCCTGGGGCGCTGCCGCAAAGTATCGCTGGCGGTGCCGCACTTCGTCGGTCTCGGCGCCCTGCTCAGGGGCTCGGACCTGATCGCCACGGTGCCGGATTACGCGGCCGAGGCACTGGTCCTCGGTGGCGGCCTGCGCGAGGAGGAGCCCCCGTTCGAGATCGTGCCGTCCAAGCTGACCATGGTCTGGCGCGCCGCCCAGGACCAGGACCCCGCCGAACGCTGGCTGCGCCAGCAGATCGTGCAGTTCATGAGCGCCGCCGGCGACTGATCGCGGGCGCCGGCGCCCATGGGGCAAACCTCGTACCCCTCTTTAGTGGGGCTGCTCGGCAACACCGCCTCGCCTGTCAATCCTGCCGCCGGGCTCGGATAATGGCGGCCATGATTGTTGCCAGGTTGGCGGGTTTATGACGAAGACGGTCGGGATCGTGCTGTTCCCCGATATGCTGATGCTCGATGTGGCGGGGCCCATCGAGGTGTTCTCCATCGCCAACCGTTTTCTGAAACCGGGCGACTGCTACCGGATCTCCACCATCGCCTTCGGTGATCGCGCGGTGCGCTGCTCCAACGGCATCGTCGTGCAGGCGGAAGTGCCCGGCGAACAGGCGAGCGGCGGCTACGACGTGTTGCTGGTGCCCGGCGGGCCGGGTGCCTACGGCGGCGTGCACGGCGAACTCTGTGCCTGGCTGGCCGGCGCCGCACGCGCCTCGAGGCGCTACGGGGCAATCTGCACCGGCGCCTTCATCCTCGGCGAGGCGGGTTTGCTCGACGATCAGCGGGTGACCACCCACTGGCATTATCTGGAGCGACTGGCGCGGCGCTTCCCGCGGGCGCGGGTCGAGACCGACAAGATCTTCATCGCCGACGGCGGGCTGCTTAGCTCCGGCGGCGTGACCGCGGGCATCGACCTGGCGCTGTCGATCCTCACCGACGACCATGGCAGGAAGCTCGCCCTGGATGTCGCCAAGGTGCTGCTGGTGGTGATGAAGCGCCAGGGCGGTCAGGCGCAGTTCAGCCCGCAGCTGCCGGAAGCGCTGCCGAATTCCTCGCCCGTCGCGCTGGTTCAGCAGTACGTCGTCGAGCACATCCAGGAGCCGTTCAGCGTCGAGCGCATGGCCGGCCTGGCGAACATGGGCGCGCGCAATTTCGCCCGGGTTTTCGCCCGCGAGGTGAACATGACGCCCATGGAATTCGTCCTCAGCGCGCGTATCGACTGCGCGAGAAACCTGCTGGAGACCAGTGACCTGCCGCTGAAGACGGTCGCCTTCAGGAGCGGTTTCGGCAGCACCCGGCACATGCGCTGCCTGTTCAACGAACGCCTCGGGCTGACGCCGGTGCAGTACCGCTACCAGTTCGGCTAATGGCGCTTTGCTGGCCATCGCCGGCGTCGCATCCGGTTTGGCAGTTTCGCGCACTCAGTTGGCAGTTCCGCTTCCCTCGCCGCCGTTTGCTTGTCGGCCAGAGTTGGGAAAATACGGCCATCGCAGAGAAAGGAGGAGCGCGCCGCGTCGGCAGGGCACGCTTTACAGCAGTGAAACAAGGCGAGCCTGGCCGGGCCACAGCGCCCACTGGCCATGCACGATTTCAATATGTCCCCCGAGGAGAAGGGCCTGCGCTTCGGCCGCTTCGTACTCTATCCGCAGCGGCGTCTGCTGCTCGATGGCGATCGCCCGCTGCGCATCGGTGGGCGGGCGCTGGACATTCTCCTGGTGCTGGTGGAAAGCGCCGGCAAGATCGTCAGCAAGGAGGCGATCATCTCCCGCGTCTGGCCGCGCACCTTCGTCGAGGAAATCAACCTTCGCGTGCACATCTCCGCGCTGCGTCGCGCGCTGGGAACCTGCCCGGAAGCGCGCCACTACATCGCCAACGTGCGCCAGCGCGGCTACAGCTTCGTCGCTTACGTCGAGCAGGTGAACAACGGCGGCGTGCAGCTGTTGCCCTTTCGCAGCGAACTGCCGGTGCGCCTGACCCGCATCGAAGGCCGCGACCCGCTGATCGAGGAGATGCAGCGCAAGGTCGCTTCGCGCCGGCTGATCTCCATCGTCGGTCCCGGCGGGGTCGGCAAGACCACGGTGGCGCTGCGCGTCGCCCAGCAATCGCTCGGACGCTTCCGCGACGGCGTGCGCTTCATCGACCTGTCGACGCTGGAGGCGGCGGAGCAACTGCCATCGAAGGTCGCCACCGAGCTGGGCCTCGAGACCGGCGAGGGTGAGCCGCTGGCGCGGATCGCCGAATTCCTCCGCGAGCGGCAGATGTTGCTGGTATTGGACAACTGCGAGCACCTGATCGACGGCTGCGCCCGTCTTGCCGAGGACCTGCTTCGCGCGGGGCCGGCGGTTTCGATCATCACCACCAGCCGCGAGTCGCTGCGCACCGAGGGCGAGTACGTCCAGCCACTGGCCGCGCTGGAGGTGCCACCGGCACGCAGCCGCCTCGGTGTGCGCGAGGCGCTGCGCTATCCGGCGTTCCGCCTGTTCGTTCGCCGGGCCAAGGCGCGTCAGGCGGATTTCGTCCTGCAGGCCGCGGACGTCCGGCGCATCTGCGAAATATGCCGGCGCCTGGGCGGCATGCCGCTGGCGCTCGAGCTGGCGGCGGCGCAGGTCGATGCGCAGGGCTGCGTCGGTGTTCTCGCCTGGCTGGACGGCCCCGCCTACCTCGACGCCCTCGGCCGACGTACCGCGCCGGCCCGGCAGCAGACCCTGCGCGCCTCGCTGGACTGGAGCTTCGCCCTGCTGGACGACGAGGAGCGCGGCTGCCTGTTGGCGCTGGCGGCGCTGGATGATGGCGTGACGCTCGCCGAACTGGCGTGCGCGGCCTCGATGGACGAGCCGCGGGCGTCGGCAAGCCTTTCCCGGCTGCTGGCGAAGTCGCTGATCTCGGTGGAGGCCTATGGCGCGGCGGCGCGCTACCTGATGTCGCTGTGCCTGCGGATCTATCTGCGCGAGAAGCTCGCCGGCGCGCCGTCCTGAGCCATGCGGCGGCACGCTCAGGCGCGCAGGCGATGGGTGATCTGGGCGATCTGCTGCAAGGCCAGGGCGCCATGGCGTTTCCAGGCCAGCGGCGTAGAGCCGACCATGCGCACGAACACCCGGCAGAAATGCGCCTGATCGAAGAAGCCGCATTCCATGCTGATCGCGGTGAGCGTCAGGTCCGACTTCAGCAGCAGCGTCTTCGCCTTCTCCACCCGTTGATGACGCAGCCAGTCGTGGGGCGACTGGCGGGTGCTTTCCTTGAATTTGCGGGTGAAGTGGCTGCGCGACAGCGCGCAGGCCTCGGCCAGCCGAGTGACGGTGATCCCGGCATCGAGGTGAGCGAGGATCAGCTCCTTGGCGATCCGTTCCTGCCAGGGTGCCAGGCCGCCGATGCCGGGCAGCGGGTGGTCGGTGAGCGTTTCGCCATGGGCGAGAGTCGTGTGCAGGGTTCTGTTCATCGCGATACCCGTTCGAGCGGTTGTACGCCAGAGGCTGGCACGGCTGCCGCTACACCGTTTGGGCGGAGCAGGTGATAGCGATTCTCAAGCGAGGGGCTGGCGAGAACGAGTTGCGTATTGTTAATTAAGGTTAAGGGCGGAACCGCCGGCGAGGCGGCCGCACGGCCGGTCACGCAGCGGCACGGGCGTACAATTCAGGCCGCGGGAAGTCTGCAAGAGTGGCCAGCCCGATCCCGCAGATGACCGCGCCATGCTCTCCATTCGACTGGTTTTTCCACCCCTCTTCTGGCTGTGCTGCATGAGCCCGGCGCATGCCGGTGGCGATACGGACGGAACCCGTCTGCAGGTGCTCGGCCGCAACTTCTACCTCGATACCGACAACCACGGTGCGCTCGGCGCCGACAACCGCGAGTGGGCGCAGGGATTCATCGCGCTCTTCGAGTCCGCCTTCACCCCCGGCGTGGTCGGCGTCGGCGTGGATGCCCACGGGTTCGCCGGGTTTCGCCTGGACAGCGGGCGCGGGCGCTCCGGCACCGGGCTGCTGCCGGTGGACGACGAGGGGCGGGCGGCGACGGATTACTCGGATGCCGGCCTGGCGCTCAAGCTGCGTGCCGCCGACATACGCCTGAGCGTGGGCGAGATGGAGGTGGAAACGCCGGTTTTCGATACGGCCGACAAGCGCCTGCAGCCGGAGTACGCCAGCGGTGCGCTGTTGCAGGGGGCGGTGCAGGGCTACGACTGGTCGGCGGGGCGTTTCCATGCCTTCAGGAACCAGAACGAAACGAGCTCGGACAGCGATTTCGACGGCTACGGCGCCAGCACCCGCGGCTCGTCGATCAGCTTCGCCGGAATCCAGTCGCCAGGCAGCGAGCCCTGGGGCGGCGCGCTCTATGCCGGCTCGCTCAGCGACACCTGGAATCAGCTCTATGCCAACCTGCACCAGCGCACCAACTTCGCCGCCGGGCGATCCTTCAGCTGGTCGCTGGATGCCTATCGCACCCGCGACACCGGCAGCGCCAAGGCCGGCGCCATCGACACCCTGGCCTGGAGCCTGTTCGGTAAACTGACCCTGGGCGCCCAGGCCTTCGCGCTCGGCTACCAGAAGATCCACGGCGATACGCCGTTCGATTTCGTCGGCGGCGACTCCATCTACCTCGCCAACGCGATCAAGTACACCGACTTCAACGGGCCCAACGAACGCTCGCTGCAGGCGCGCTACGACCTCGACCTGGCCACGCTGTTGCCCGGCCTGACCTTCATGGCGCGCTACGTTCGGGGCAGCGATATCGACGGCACGCACGCCCCGCTGGACGGCGCCTACACCCGCTTCGACGCGCAACTCCAACAACAGGTGCCGACGCAGGGCAGGGGCGGCAAGCACTGGGAACGCGACCTCGACCTGGCCTACCGCGTCGCCTCGGGCCAGGCAGCGGGCACGCTGCTGCACTTCACCTACGTCAGCCACCGGGCGAATGCGGCCCAGGCGGGACGGGACATCGACCGCATCTACCTGGTGATCGAATACCCGTTCGAGCTGATTCGCTGACGCCCGATGCGGCGTCGGCCGCGCATGTCGCTATCGAGGCATGCGTGCAGCCTTGGGCGACGCCGTTACTGGTCTTTCGCCCGGGACAGTTCCTTCGCCCGCGCCGTCGATTCTGCCAGGCGTTCGCGCACCTCGGCCACGATCTGGTCGAAGCCTTCTTCGCTGTCGATCCGGCTCTGCGGGAAAACCACGATGCACGGGTCGATGTTGGCGGGGTCGTAGACCTGCAGTTCGATATCGGTTCCGTTGGAGACGATTTCCGTCCTGAAGGGCTCGAAGGCGTGGCGCAGACCTTCGACGGATTTTTCTTCGGGCGCTGTCATGATGGCTTCTTCTCTCTGGAATGCGGGCGAAGTGCCGGGCATGTCCTTTCGAGTTTTTCAGCCTGCGACGGTTCGGCCGACGGTGTTCCGGTCATCCGGATCATCGGGCGGCATCGCGGTGTAGTCGGCGAGGAGGGCGCCGGAAGCGTCGGCGAGCGCCGGGATTTTTCCAGGGGAAAACAAAAAGGCCTGCATCGCTGCAGGCCTTTTTGTTTTGTCGATTCGCTCGTTTCGAGCGTGCCGACAAGAGTGGTTGCGGGAGCCGGATTTGAACCGACGACCTTCGGGTTATGAGCCCGACGAGCTACCAGACTGCTCCATCCCGCGTCTGTGGGTGCGCATTCTACAGTCCAAAGAAAAGCTGTCAACCGCGTGGCTGAGAAAAAATTGTTTTTTCTTCAATTATTTAGCGCGAAGGCCCTGCCATCGCGATTTCTCGCACGCGATCCATGGGCGGCAGGCGCGCGGGAGACGCTGTACGGCGATTTCACAGCGCGGAGAGGGTGCGGTATTCGTCGTGGGCCGACTGGTCGGTCAGGCCGCTGACGAAGTCCTGCAGCAGCCGGCAGCGGTGGTAGAACTCCCAGAGCGTCGGGTCGTCACCCTCGGGCAGTTGCCGTAACGCTTCGAGGTAGGCCTTGATGTCGGTATCGGCCAGGCGTTTGATCAGCAGCCGCAGGTGCAGCGGTTTGCTTGAGCTGCCCTCGGCAAGGGCGCGGAACGACGCTCCGGATTCCGCCATCAGCGGCGCATAGAAATCCAGCAGTCCCTGAAGGATGCGAAAGCCCTGCAGTTCCAGGGTTTCCACCTCGCGGTGGCTGAACACCTTCTCGCGGGCGACCTCCTTGAAGGTGTCCACCATCGCCTGGTGAATGCCGCCATCCTCCATGAGCGCCCGGTCGAGTCGCCCGTGGTAGACGTCCTCGATATGCTCGATGAACTGCGCGGCGGCGTGCTTGACCAGCGGGTGGGTCATTCCCACGCGCAGCCAGATGAAGAACTCCCCGGTCTTGTTCACCGTCTCCCGGTGGGCGCGTTGCAGGGCGTAGTCCACCACCGCGCGGAACGGTTTGCGTGCACCGGGAATGCTCGCCTCGGCGTCGCTCAGGCTGGCGAACTTCTCGGTCAGCATCTGGGCCAGCCGATCGATATCGAGGATGCCTTTCTCCACCGAGTCCTCGATGTCCGCCAGGCAGTAGGAGATGTCGTCCGCCGCTTCCATGATGTAGGTGAGCGGATGACGCGTGCCGGGCGGCATCGCCAGCGCGGCGCACTGGGCGTCGATGTAGTCGCTTTCCGAGAGGTAATAGCCGGGCTTCTTGTTCAGATAGGCCCCGGGGCTGCCGCGCTCGGGTTTCGGCTGGCTGGCCGGGCGCACGTACTTGAGCAACCCGGCGGTCTGCGTGTAGGTCAGGTTGAGGCGCAGCAGGCGCACCGCGAGGCGGATGGCCTGGGCGTTACCCTCGAAGTTCTTCAGGTCGCGGAGCATGGCGCCGCGCAGCGGAGCATCGCGCGGTGCCGGCACCGCGCGCTCGAAAAGGCCGTCGAGGTGGCGCTCGAACCAGGCGTTGAT